>DATELT010000265.1:0-3081 GCA_035276245.1 Chthoniobacterales bacterium | reverse complement strand
AAGATCAACAGCCGCAACAGGCCGACGCGAATTCAGGTACGGGCGAGCAACAGCCTAAGCCGCTCGATCCGGCGAAGAAGGCCGGCGACGTACAAGCAGCCAATGGTGAAAAGGCCGAGGATGCACAGGCCGGAACTGCCTCGGAAGAACGCCGCGAGCCTAACGAGTTAACGAAAGAAGAAGCGAAACAACTTCTCGACGCGCTCAAGAACGACGAGCACAAAGCTCCTGTCATTTCAGAACAAGGTCGCGGAGCGCAGCGGTCTGACGACAAAAAAATTCTCAAGGATTGGTAATCGCATGAAGAACGTATTTATAACTGGCGTTTGCCTGGCCGCGCTTGTCGCGCCTGCATTCGCCGCACAATCACAAGTCACTGCGAAACTCGAGCCGCAATCTATTGCGCTCGGTGAATCGGCGCAGCTTACGGTGACCTCAAACGAACCAACACAATCGGGTGTACCGCACGTCGATGGTCTCGAGATCGAGCCGATCGGTCAGCAAACCTCGATTCAGATGATTAACGGCAATGTCACTACAAACGTCGAGCAACTATTTAGCGTGACGCCGAATCGCACAGGCGATTTCACGATTCCGGCAATCGGCGGCAGCGGTCAGCCTATTAAGCTGCATGTGGACCAAGCCAGCGGTGGTCAAACGCAACGCACAATACCGCGTTCGCATTTGCCCGCACCGAGTTTTTCGCAGCCGTCGAACTCCGCAGCCGTCGACACCAAAAATCAGTCGGCCTTCCTGCGCATCGAATTACCGAAACAGGAACTCACCGTCGGCGAACTAGTGGCGGTGAAAGTGAAAGCATATTTCCGGGCGGGCGTTTCCGCTTCCCTCAATGGTTTGCCGACTTTGAGCAGTGATGCATTCACGCTCAACAAACTCGATGACAACCCCGAGCAGACTAACGAAGTGATCAACGGTGTTCCTTACACAGTTGTCACCTGGACGTCTGCGCTCTCGGCGGTGAAGGCCGGTGATTATCCGTTGAATCTCGATCTGCCGGTGATGGTGCGTGTGCAGGAAAAAGGTTCGCGCAGAAATAATCCATTCAAAGATTTCTTCAGCGACGACTCTGGGTTCGATGATCCCTTCTTCGACAATTTCTTCAGCAACGCGACGCAAAAGCCCCTCACGCTTCACACCGATGGTGCGACGGTGAAAATCAAACCGTTACCGACACAAGGTCGTCCGGCAGATTTCTCCGGAGCAGTGGGACAGTTCGAAGTAAGCAGCGCAATGTCGGAGGACAAAGGAACGACCGGCGATCCGTTGACCCTAAAGATCAAGATCGAAGGTCGCGGAAACTTCGACCGCGTCACCACGACCGGCCTGGCGAATACTTCTGATTGGAAGACCTACAAGCCGAACGGAAAATTCACAGCTAACGATAGTGCCGGCATCGAAGGGGAAAAAACTTTCGAGCAATCCATCGTCCCGACAAAAGCCGGTGCGCAGGAAATCCCCGCGCTGAATTTCAGCTACTTCGATCCCGAGGCGCAGCGTTACGTGACGAAAAGCACGACGCCAATTGCAATCCATGTCGCGCAGGGAAATGCGAGCGCTCCAGCTGCAACGCCAGCTCCCGTCGCTGAGGCCCCAAAACCAAACAGCGACGGTCTCGCACCCGATCAACCTGTGACCGGGCGAGCCGTTTCGAATTTGCGTCCGCTAGTGCTAACGCCCTGGTTTATCGCGATTAATGTGCTGGTGTTGACAGTGTTGGCGTTCGGAATGCTTGTTCGGTGGCTGCACCGCCGCCGTTCAAATGACCCGCAGCGTTTGCGGCGCGAAGCCACGGAAAAGTCCATGCGCGAATCGCTCGCGAAAATGGATGCAGCGTTAAGAGCGGGAGACGCTGCGCGATTTTTCACCGCCGCCCGACACGCTTTGCAGGAGAAGCTCGCGGCGAAATGGAAATTGCCCACGAGTCGCGTCACCATTCCGGAAATTCGCGCACGCCTGAACGGCAACGGCGAAGAGATTCGCTGCGTTTTCCAAACCGCGGACGAGATCGCCTATTCCGGTCGAAAATTCACGCTGCCCGATTTGCAGCAATGGCGCGCCGTCGTTCAACAACAACTGCTTGCTCTCTCATGAACTCGCAAAAACTTCCGCGCGGAAACGCGCTCAAGAATTTCTCTGAAATCGAACGCAGGTTCGTCATCCTGGCGCGCCGCCATCGCGCTGACTACCTGCGTTTGTTGAAACAGCTGAAAGCATCTGCCTCTAAGAATGGATGTCGCCCGCTCCTGATCGCAGCTTGCGTTTTGGGTTTGCTCGCGACGAGCGCGCAGGCTGGCGTTTCTGCGCCTGAGCTATTCAACCAGGCGAACGCTGCGCAACGTGCAGGACGACTCGGTCCGGCAATTCTCGGTTACGAGCGCGCACGGTTGCTTTCGCCTGGCGAACCCTCGATCGAACAAAACCTGCGCATTGCGCGCGAGAGAGCCGGAGTAAATGCGCCGGCGATTCCGGTTTGGCAACGTCCTGCACACTGGCTCGGCTTCGATGAGTGGGCGGTGCTCGGGAGTTGCTCGCTGGTCGCCGGCTGTGCGTTGTTTTTCGGAAAGCGATACGTGCCGCGTCGTGCGGTATCATGGATTGGCGCGAGCTGTGCGGCCACGGTGTTCTTAGCCGCGACAGCGATTGGTCTTCGCTGGAACGAACTCGATCGCGGCGTTATTCAAAACGCACAGACAAAGGCGCACATAGCGCCGGCCGCAGATGCGCAAAGCACATTTGAATTGAAAGTCGGCGAAATCGTGACGGCACAGCGCAAATACGGCGACTTCGTTCTCGTACACACGTTCGATCAACGTTCCGGCTGGGTGAGCAAGAGCGACGTCGAGCGCGTCATCCCCAAACCTTTCACCGAAGTAATGCCAGGGAAAGGTTCATGAAAACATCGAGACCTAGCGTTTTAATCATATGAAAATCTTCTTGAAACCACTTCGGTCGATCGTTGCGATCAGCGGCGCGCTGATTCTTTCTGTCAGCGCGTTTTCGCTGCGATCGGGCCAACCGCTTGATGAAACTGCGACCGATGCCGAGATCACTCGTCTAACG
>DATELT010000264.1:0-5624 GCA_035276245.1 Chthoniobacterales bacterium | reverse complement strand
ATTTCGCCGTCGCGGATTTGTCTTTCTTCCCCTGCAAACAAAATGGGTGATGCAGCAGCTTGGCCTCGAGCCTGGTGCCCCTCTCGAAGAAATGCACGTTTTGACTAATGGGAACCAAGATATCGCGGGCGTGGATGCGGTAATCTTTCTAGCACGACAGATTTGGTGGGCTTGGCCGGCGGTCGCCTTCGCACAACTGCCACGCGTGCACAAGCTGCTTGATCGCAGTTACCGGTGGATCGCCGCTCATCGAGGTTGTGATCATATTGCATGCGATCAGGAGCGGCGGCGTCCAGGCCGCCGAATTAAGGAACTGGCAGGCTGGAGACAGCCGGTCCTTGAAGTATTCCCTGCGTGGATCGCGCTAATCGCCTTACTGATCTCGGTTCTTCCTTTACGAGATCGTCTCGCACCTTGGCAGTTCATGTGGCTCATGGCCGGGGCACTTTTCTTTGGCTGCAAATGGCTGACTGCATGGCGCGCACAAGCACGGGGCTGCGAAATCAAGGCGGGCCGCGCATTGGCCTATTTCTTCGCCTGGCCCGGAATGGACGCGGAAATATTCCTCTCTCCCAATGCAGCCTGCCCGCAACTTGATGGTTTAGAGCCAACAAGTTTTTCACTGATCGAGAGACCCGCTTTGGCGGCGATTGGGAACATTTCACTGGGGACAGTGCTCCTGTTCAGTGTCGCGCGTTTTGCGCCCCGGCCGCTGTTGGCCGGCTGGATCGGAATGGTCGGCATGATGCTAATTCTTCATTTCGGGTTGTTTCATTTGCTGGCGGAGGGATGGCGCAAAGCGGGAACAGACGTGGAACCGATCATGAATGCGCCGCTGCGATCGAAATCGCTCAGCGAATTTTGGGGACGTCGTTGGAATTCGGCTTTTAACCGGCTCACATTTGAATTCGTCTTCCGGCCACTCGCGCGCCTTCATCTCCACTGTGGAGCGCAAGTGGCATTATTCGCCGCGTTTCTACTCTCAGGTGCACTCCATGAGCTGGTGGTCTCATTACCAGCCGGTGCTGGGTACGGACTGCCGACTGTCTATTTCCTATTGCAAGGCATCGGAATTTTGTTGGAGCGAGCCTTCCCGCAGATCCGAGGCCGCATTTTCACCATTTTAATTACCGCCGGGCCCGCGTTCTGGCTTTTCCATCCGCCGTTCGTGCACAACGTCATTCTGCCATTCATGAAAGCGATTGGGGCCTTATGAAACTACTTCTTCAACTCGCTGGCGCAGTGCAACTATTGATCCTGACAGCGAGCGCGTTGACGCCACGGGTTTTGGATTGGCGAAAAAATCTCACGGCCCTCAATCCGTTCCTGCGAAAGCTCTTCTGGGTTTACGGCATCTTCATTGTCATGGTGATCATCGCCTTCGCCACTCTCACATTCCGCCACGCTGACGCGATGGCCGCGCGCGAACCCGTCGCGCGTTCGGTTTGCGTCTTCATCGCAGTTTTCTGGGGTGCGCGATTGTTCGTGCAATTCGCCATCTTCGATGTGAGACCGTTTCTGACGAACTGGATCTATCGCGCCGGTTATCATGCGCTGACCTTTACCTTCGCGTTTTTGGTCCTCGTTTACGGAAAGGCGGCGTTGTGAAACCACGAATCGTCTTGGCCGGCGGAAGCGGCTTTATCGGACAATCACTCGCCCCATTCCTGGTTTTGAAAGATTACGATGTTGTCGTCCTTACACGCGCTAAATCGGATCGTCACGGCAGCATTCGCAATGCGCATTGGGACGGCAAAACGCTCGGCGAGTGGCTGCAGTTTGTGAACGGAGCCCTTGGGCTGGTGAATTTAACCGGACGTAGCATTAATACCCGACACACGCCCGAACACCAGCGCGAGATCATCGATTCGCGCGTAGATTCGGTTCGCATTCTCGGCGAGGCCATTCGCCGATGCGTACACCCCCCGAAAGTTTTCGTGCAACTTGCCGGCGTCGGAATCTACGGCGACAAAGGCGAACGCATTTGTGATGAGACCACCGCGCCGGGCGATGATTTCGTCAGCGAGGTCTGTAAGAAATGGGAAGCGGCATTCGATTCTGTTGTTTCGCCGAATACGCGCAAAGTCTTATTGCGACTCGGCGTCGTCCTCGGTCGGAATGGCGGCTTCCTAAATGTCCTGAGCAGACTGACCCGATGGTTTCTCGGCGGGCAAATTGGTGACGGCCGCCAATACATTAGTTGGATTCACATTGCCGACCTGTCGCGGATGATCTTGCCGGCGATCGACCAGGAACAACTCACGGGCGTTTTTAACGCGACCGCGCCGAATCCGCTGACGAATGCGGAATTCATGCGCGAATTACGTCGTGCCTTACATCGGCCCTGGAGCCCGGCGGTTCCGGAATTCGCCGCCCGCCTTGGCTCATGGTTAATGGGGACGGAAGCGGGTCTGGCCCTTGTTAGCCAGCGCTGTGTTCCGAAACGGTTTCTGGAAAAGAATTTCGAGTTTGAATTCCCCGACCTTCGCGAAGCCCTCGCGAATATTTATCCAAACAACTGAATACCGTGAACAATTCGGCGCTCGAGCTGGCACTACGCGTCGCCGCAATCGCGCAGTTTGCAGTTGCGATTTTAAATCTGTTTCTCATCCGCCTTATGAACTGGAAAACCGATCTCGATCGGGCGCCACTCCTTATTCGGGAAGTCTTTCATATCCACATCATTTTCATTTCTATCACCCTGTCGATCTTTGCCTTGCTCACTTGGCGATTCGTTCACGAAATTGCCGGCGCCGCCAACCCCCTGGCGGTCTGGCTGGCAACAGCGATCGGATTGTTCTGGATCATTCGCTCGATCATGCAATGGCTGCATTACAGCCCGCGCCATTGGCGCGGAAACAGGACGCGCACTCTGATTCACTGGACACTGTTCCTTGGCTACGGCGCGATGGGGATCGTGTATTTCGCAGTGGCCTTTTGGAGAAATGCATGAGCAGAGCGCGGCTCGAGGAAGCGCCTATCTCCAACGGAACGAGAACCGCCAAAGAACGCTTGTTGTCACGGCCTGCGGAGCCCCTGTTCTATGCGAATTGGGACAACGTTCTTTTCATCCATTACGAAATCGAGCCGGACAAATTGCAGCGCTGTATTCCCTACCCTCTTGATCTTTACCATGGCCGCGCATTTGTCAGTCTGGTGGCTTTCACCATGCGCGGGATGCGGCCCCGGCTTGGTGGAACATTGGGCACACTGTTGTTCAAACCAGTCGCGGCCCATCATTTCCTGAACGTTCGCACCTACGTCAAACACAAGGGCGAAGCGGGAATCTATTTTATGCGTGAATGGCTTTCGAACCGGCTGGCAGCGTGGCTTGGGCCATGGAGTTTCGGATTGCCATATCGGTTTGGGAAAATCGAATCTCGAAATGATTTCGAGTATGAGCATCGCGGCCAAGTGGACGCGAACGATGGCTTGTTCCGTTATCGCGCGACGTTGACAAATGAATTCGGACGCTCCGCGCTAGAATCGCTCGATGAATTTTTGCTCGAGCGTTACACCGCGTTCACACAATCCGGGAAGCGCCGCCGGTTCTTTCGTATCTGGCACGAACCATGGCAGCAGGTTGCGGCGAAAGTCGAAATTGTGACCGACGATTTAATTTGCGCCTCTGAATGGTGGTGGCGGGTGGCGGATTGTATGGGAGCGAATTATTCGCCCGGGGTGAATGTCTGGCTGGGTTGGCCGCACAAGATTAACGATGTGCGCGAATCGACTTTATGATTACAAAGTTGCGCACCATCAAACTCATCTCCCGCATCGCGCTCGGGCTCGTTTGGTTTTACGAAGGCCTGGTGCCAAAGATTCTATTTCTGCGCGCGGACGAAATCGGTCTCGTGCGAGCGTCTCACCTGGTGTGGCGAACACCGGAGTTCACTCTGCAAATTCTAGGAGTCGCGCAGATGCTCGTTGGCCTCTGGTTAATCGTCGGAATTGCGGAGCGAGCCGCCGTGATTATCGCCACCTTCTGGATGTTGATTCTGATCGGACTAGTCGCGAGCGGAAATCCGTTGATGTTAACGGATCCGTACGGCGCACTGGTAAAAGATCTCTCTCTGGTGGCGTGCGCCATTACTGTGTGGACCCTCGCACCTCCTGCTGTGAGGCGTGCGTTGGGCGGTGCTTCCAATAAGTAGGGGCCAACATCAAAACTTCGATTGCCAGCCAGATCGAAAGAAAATCGGGCAGGATGGTATAGGCGAATTGGTATTGGCTGTAACGGCCCACATCGAGTGAATGTCCGATGGCCAGTGTTAACACGGTTCCGAAGTTGTAGGCATAAAAGAGCAGAAGAACCAGCGTAACCGTCCGGAAGGCAAATAGATTGGATTTTCTCCATGCCAAAATGGTGAGCGAGCCAGCCCACAAGCACCAATAAAGGTGGGTTCTCGCCATGAAGAGATTGATGCGCGGCGTAAGTCTAAATGGTCCAATCCGCAACGGGCTGTCGGAGAGCGCCGCGGCTGAGGCAAGGAATGATGCACTTGGCGGATAACGCTGCACGTTCGGCTGATTATGCAAAGAGGAGACAGTCTCCTTGTATTGTTGCCCCAGACTGAAACTGGCATTAGTAAAATAAGCTGGGCAATACCAAGGCGAATAGAAAACCGCGAACTGACGGGCGATTTTTGCGGTCATCCCCCCCGGCTGCCCCCGCACCGTGCGCCAGTAGTAGTATCGACAAAACTCGCTGCTTCGATTTTCGCCCCCGAGTCGGTTGGTTAGCTCCGATAAGAACGACGGTTTCCCTGGAGCGCCGAATCTTACGTAGTCTCCATTAAAGCCGAGCGCCGGCCAGTATCGGCCAGCCTTCCCCGTACTTTCACGGAGAGCTTTGGTCAGGGCAGCATGCACAGCGGCCAAGAACTCCTGCGGATAAGGCGTTGCTGCATGTTGGGCGACGTCTTCCGCCATTTCTTTGTTTATGAGGTTAGCATGGACACTAAAGAGCGACTGCGACAAGTAGTGGGAACCAGCTGGATCTCGGCGGCGCAAGTTACATTCGGGCCAGATCAGTAACAACGCAGCTGCCATAACGGGCGCGGCCAGCAAAAGCACCCTGATCCAAACAGGCATCCCAGGCCGAAACAGCGAGATGATCACCGGTAGATTTGCGAAGAGAAGGGCGCCAGAAAAGCTGGGCTTGAGCAACGATGCCGCTACGGAGAGGAAAACCGCCAGCGCGCCGGTGAGCACGAGCCAATCTGGCTGAGCATCGAGAAAGCGAGCACGGATAAAACGCAAGTTGCAGTAGATCTGGAGAATAACCACAAAGGGAAACATTGCTTCCGGACGTAGCGTTCGCTCGAACTGTATTGTCGCTGTGGACAACAGGTAAGCAGCGGCCAACTCTACACCCAATAACTTAAACGCCCATGGAGGCAGACGGGCTGCTGGCAGCAATCGGCGCACTTCCATCCAACATGCGAAAAGCAAAGCGCCCGTGCCCAGACCAAGGAGGCCCTGCACCATCGTGATCCAGTTAAAGTTGCCCGTGATTCGGAGCACGGTGTAGAGAAACCAGGGGTAAAGAAAACATTGTCCAAACCAATTTCGGAACTGTTCGCCCAGCAACGCATTCAAGCCCGGGGTCAGATATATCAATA
>DATELT010000263.1:0-2650 GCA_035276245.1 Chthoniobacterales bacterium | reverse complement strand
CGGCTCGGCCTCGAGCGCGACAAACGACGAATTATTTTTGGAGAAGACATCGAAGATCCAAAGGGCGGCGTCTTTCGCCTCACGCAAAAGCTTTCCACTGAATTTCCGGATCAGGTCTTCAATTCGCCATTGGCGGAATCGACCATTCTTGGTGTCGCGTGCGGTCTTGCGTCGTACGGCAAGCGTCCCGTTTTCGAACTGCAATTTATTGATTTTATCGGGCCGGCCTGGAACCAGTTAGTGACAAACATTTGCTGCCTGCGCTGGCGTTCATTCGGCCAGTGGAAATGTCCCATGGTGATTTATGCGCCCTATGGAGCCTATTTGCCGGGCGGAAGTTTGTGGCACAGCCAGGCTAATGAATCAGCGCTCGCCCATTACCCTGGTCTTTCCGTCGTGATTCCATCTACGCCCGAAGATGCCGCCGGGCTTTTGTGGACGGCGATGCACTGCGAGGATCCGGTCCTTTTCCTTATTCCCAAGCATATGTTCTGGGCGGAACGCGAAAGCAAAAAGCCGGTGCGCGCGGTTCCTTTCGGGAAAGCGCGCAAACGGCAGACCGGATCGGATCTGACCGTGATTGCATGGGGGAACACGGTGGAGAAAGCGCTCGAAGCCATCGAACAGATCGAAAATGAAGCAAGCATCGAATTGCTTGATCTCCGATCGATTTCGCCGTGGGACCGCGAGGCGATTGAAGAATCGGTGCGTAAAACCGGACGGATCGTGGTCGTTCAGGAAGACACGGAGAATTGCAGTGTCGGGCAAATGGTCATCGCCCACCTGGCCTCGAATGCCGACCTTTGGACAAATCTCGTTAGTCCCCCAATTCTCGTTAGCAAAGGGAACGTGATGATCGGCTACAACCCGATCTATGAGTATGCCGCCCTCCCCGATGTTCAGCGAATCGTGTCGGCAATCCGTAAATCGATTTCCGCAAAAACAGAGCGGGCAGTGATTCCTGTAGCCGCGGTGGCTGACCGCGTCAGACCCGAACCCGTCCTTCGCCCGTCGGAGCCGCGGCCGACGACCGCGGCTACAGAGCGGCAACCGATCACGGTTCCGATCATGGGTGAAGGCATTCGTTCGGCCAAGATTGTTTCTTTATTGAAGAATCCCGGGGACGCCATCGCGCTGGACGACGCCCTTTGCGAAGTAGAAACCGATAAAGCAGTTTATCCGATCGAATCTTCTTTCGCTGGAACAATGGGCGATTGGAAGGTCAAAGTCGGTGACACGGTTGAGATAGGTCAGGAGCTGGGAATGATTTTAGTGGATGAAGTTACCGCAAAAGAATCTGCCGCCCCGGCCGCTGGCCGCGGACAAATTTTATCTCCACCTAAGCCGCGGCCAACGACCGCGGCTACAACAATCGATCCTGCACTTTCCCCTACGATCACGCGCAAATTGAGCCGTGTCATTCCCGCAAACCTGCAAATCGACGCGCGCTGGGATGCTATTCGCAAAGCGCGCGATGCCGCGAAAAAGAAAAACGGCCGCAACGCCCCCTCCCCTTCCGTGATGATGGCATGGGCGGTTGTTCGCGCGATGGAAAAACACGCGCCATTTCGCCGTTTGATTTTGGACGATGACACCATCGTTGAGAACGACGATTTCGCTCTCGGGATTGCCGTAGCGATCGAAGGCGATCGCCTGGCCACGGCTGTTATCACGGAAGCAAATCGCAAGAGTTGGGAGCAATTCGCCGAGGTTTATCGCAAGATTGTTGACGAAACTCGCGGGGGCCGCCTCGATGCCATGAATGCACCTGTTGTCATCAGCAGTCTCGGCGCCTTTGGCGTGCGGACAGGCGCGCCGATCGTAGTCCCGCCTTCAGTTGGAACTCTTTTTATTGGTTCGGCTCATCGCGAGATCTTGCCGAACGGCAAGAAGAACGAAACCGCGGAAGTGATCACACTTTCACTTACCTTTGATCATAGGGTGGTGAACGGCGCCGGTGCAGCCAATTTTGCTCACGAGATAAAAGAGCAAATCGAGCAGTTTAGTTTGAAGTCAGTTAAAGAAGCCGGCAACGCCTGATCGGTTCCGATTGCACGCATTCGGCTCCGTTTACACAGCCCAGTTTGGCCTGCGTTTCTCGTTGAAGGCTCCGATACCTTCACGCGCTTCAGCAGAACCACGAGCTTGCATATGATGTTTCAGCGCTAGCTCAAGATCATGTTTCACCGAGGTTGACCAAAGCTCCTCGATCATCCGTTTTGTTTGCAAGACTGCGTTCGGACCGCCTTGCAAAACAGAATCAGCGAATTTTAACGCTTCAGTAATGACCTCGTCACGCGACACAACGCGGTTGACAAGGCCCATCGCTAGAGCGCGTTTCGCGTCGATCAGTTCGCCGCCCAATAACAGCTCGCGAATATCTCGTTCTCTCAATTGTCGTCGCAAAAACGTCAAAACCAAGCCTGCAACAAGGCCGCGTCGCGTTTCCGGATAACCGATCTTGGTTCCTTCCGCCGCCACAACGAAATCGCAAGCCGACATGATCCCCGCACCGCCGGCAACTGCGGCTCCGTGAACCGCCGCGATTGTGACCGAATGCGTCTCGCTCAGCGCGCCAAGCACGTGTGCAACCAGGTCCGCAGTCGCGTGCGCCTTGGTTTGATCTTGCGCCTCCTTCAAATCCAGACCC
>DATELT010000262.1:0-3144 GCA_035276245.1 Chthoniobacterales bacterium | reverse complement strand
TTCCCAACCACATGTCCATCCGGCAAACCACCCCACTTCGCATCGTCGAGGCGAAACCGCTCTTCCTTCCCACTCAATTCCATTTTCCAATTCAACTGATCGAAAATTCCATGCGCCGCTTTCGGCAACACCGGCGAAATCAAAATCGCGATGATACGGAGCGACTCCGCCAGATGATAGAGGACTAAATCGAGTTGCTGCGACGTCGGATCGCTCTTCGCAAGCTGCCAAGGCGACGTTCGATCAATCAACGTGTTACATCGCGAGGCGATAGAGATTGACACTTCCAAAGAGGAATGGATTGCGAACTCGGTCATTTCGCGTGACGCGCCACTCACACAATTCATGACAGAAGCGGCATGATCCAAGAGAGCCAGATACTCTGGTTTCTTCAATCGCCCACTTTCTTCTGGCAATTGCTCGAGGTTCATGAAGATCTCAAGATGTGTTGCGTAGTGTTGCTCTTTCCTGAGCAGGCCAAGTCGGTACTTCTCGGTCATGTTCAAGCTGCGGTTGAGAAGGTTGCCGAGCGCGTTTGCGAGATCCGAGTTGTAGCGTTCGACAAGACGTCCCTCAGAAAAGTCTGCGTCTTTGCCCGTGGCAATATCGCTCATCAAGTAATACCGGATCGCCTCTGCGCTGTATTTATCAGCCAGTGCATTTGGATCGACGATATTGCCGGCGCTCTTGCTCATCTTTGCGCCGCCGAGGTTCCACCAGCCATGGACTAACAACTGTGGCATTGCTTCATCCGGAAATCCGATCGCGTGCAGCATGATCGGCCAATAAATTCCGTGCGCCGGAGGAAGAATGTCTTTCCCGATTATTTGAAGCGCAGGCCATTTCCCGAGAAATTCTTTGGGCTGGTCTTCGTACTTGTCGATCATCGGATCGTAGCCGACAAAGCTGATGTAATTACTAAGCGCGTCGAACCAGACGAAGTTCACATAATCGGGATCGAATGGCAGCTCGATGCCCCAACTCAACCGCGATTTCGGGCGCGAGATGCAAAGGTCGCCGGAAAGTCTTTCGACGGCGTTGCGCAATTCCGTTTCGCGAAAATCAGGAATGACAAATGGCTTTTCTGTTTTCGAGCGTTTGTCGATCAAATCGAGCAACCACTGTTTGTGTCGCTCGAGTTTGAAATAGTAGTTTTCTTCCTCGCGAAACTCGACCTGACCCCATTCTGGTCCGAATTCGCCATCAGACCCGCGTTCTTTATCCGTAAGAAATTGTTCCTGCCGGACTGAGTAATAGCCGGATTGTTTGTCTTTATAAATTTGGTCCTGAGCGAACAACCGTTGCAGCATCCCTTGCACACATTTTTTGTGGAGCGGATCGGTCGTTGCCGCCCAGGCGTCGTACCGCACGTCGAGTTTGTCCCATAACGCGATGAACTGTTCCGTTACCCCGGCTACGAATTGTTCCGGTGGCACACCTTGTTTCTCGGCCGATTGCTGGACCTTCTGTCCATGTTGATCGACGCCAGTCAGGAAAAAAACGTTGTCACGTTTCAGCCGATGATATCGTGCAATGACATCAGCCAGCACTTTCTCGTAAGCATGACCAATATGTGGCGCCGAGTTGGTGTAATCGATCGCGGTGGTGATGTAGAAGGTCTTCCCCATCGGCGATGAAGGTGCCGGAGGCAGCCGCAACGCGCAACGTCAATGACAGGCGTGGGCGTGATGGCGTTCGCCTCGGGACCTAAAATGCAAAATCAACAACCAGGCGGCGAAAATGAGCGCGATGAGGTCGAGCCAGCTGGTGTAATTCCAGATGATATGGGCATGCTCAATTGCGCTGGGTGGACGCGATCCTTGGGGAATTAGTCCCAATGCGGTGAATACGAGATCGACAATGATTCCGGCCAGAACCATCGCCAGGTAGAAAATACCGGTGATCCAGCCCGCCGCGCGCACACCATAATATTTCGCGTAGATCACGAGGATCGGGATGACGAGCAGGTCGGCGTAAATAAACGAAATTACACCGCCAAAACTGATGCCATGGGCCCACAGTAAACTCGCCAGTGGAATATTCCCGACGGAACAGACGAATGAGACTACGGCGATGATGGGGCCGACTAGTACGTTTGCGATCAATCGGACAACGGCAGGTCCGCTTTGGAGAAATAATGCTTCCCACCAATTATGCGGCACCAGCGTCGCGAGAAATCCAGCGATTAGGAATCCGCCTAGAATTTCTTTCCACAGCATGGACCAATCTGCGACGAAGGCGTGTGACACCCTGGTCCATTTCCCCCGATCATGCTCATGCTCATGCTTGTGCTCATAATCGGTCGTGGCGGCCGCGACATGAGTCGAATGAGAAGAATGGCATGCTTGTTTCACTTCCTGTTTTGCCATTCTTGCCCGAATTTCGGTTTCAATATTTTTCGGTAAAAATAGGCGTATCAAAAACCACATGAATAGGATAAGCAGAAATGCACCAACGATCTCAGCCAAAACGAACTGCCAACCCATTAGCACCCACAAAATTGCTCCCAGCTCGATTACTAGATTAGTCGAAGCGAACATGAATGCCAGGGCGGGGACCAGAGCCGCGCCCTGTTGAATTGCGCTACGCGCCGCCGCCACTGCCGCGTACGAGCAGGAGCTGCTCGCCGCGCCCAGTCCAGTGGCGATTGCCACCGACTTAAAACTCGTTCGCCCAAAGGCACGACTCATTTGCTCTTTGCTGACAAAAACCTGGAGCACGCCGGAAACGGTGAACCCGAGAACAAGTGCCCAAAACGTCGCCCACAACATCGCCAGCGCGTGATACAAACTCAGCCACAGCCAATCCATTTCACCGCCATGGTCGCTGTTGTGCGCTTGCATTTCCAACCCGATCGTTTACCAATTGCGCCGGCAATGGAGTTTGCCTTCCCCTGTTTTGGGAGAACCGCCCTGACCATTTCAGAGCTGATAACTCCTGATGCGCGGAGACGCGTCAGGATTTTTATGTTCAGCTATCTTGTTATTGCAATCGGCGGCGCACTCGGATCAGTCGCGCGTTTTTGGCTTTCAGGTGCAGTTGCGCAAAGGTTTGGCGAAACATTTCCCGCCGGAACTTTGCTCGTGAATATCTCAGGCTCACTCGTCATCGGTTTTTTTGCGGGCTTGACCGGACCTGATGGGC
>DATELT010000261.1:0-9053 GCA_035276245.1 Chthoniobacterales bacterium | reverse complement strand
TACCTCTGGCATCGAGATAAAGTAGATGATGGTTTGCCGTCAGCTTTTCGAAATCGTCGACATATTTCCATTCGCCGTTTGCGCCATTATTACCCGAAGCTAACAGGTAATAGGCAACACGCTTCTTTAAGAATTCGGGTTTCGGCCCCGATTTCATCGTCCAATCGTACCACTGCCGGTGGAGATCATTCAGATCGATCAGCGCCGCGCTTCCAAACTTTATTCCGGCAGCTTCGTCGGTCGGCGTCCGAGTACCGGCGTGATCCCATGGACCGATTATCAGAAAATGCTTTGCTTTTGTTTCAGCGGAAGCGGTGGCGAGATGGTCGCGATAGTAAGCCAGCGCGCCAATTTCGTCGCCGTCATACTGGCCGGTGATCGTGAGAATCGGGAATGTGATTTTGGTAAATTGCTCGCGGGTTGGCACCATGGCGTCGTAATAGCCGTCGACCATCGGGTGCGCGACCACGCGCTGGAAATTCGCCGACGGATTACCGACGACGCGATCCAAGTTTTTGAACGGAATATATTGCTTGTAAGCTTCGAGAAATTTCGTCCGCCAGAACTTCGAGTCGGCGAATAAATTTTGCTGGCTGGCCCGACCGCTCGTGTGTGTGAACCATTGGATGTCGTAGGGAAGCCCGACGTTGTTGTTGAACGGAAAATCCAGTCCAGGATGCGCCGCTGCCGCCGGCACGATGGTGGCCAGGTGCGGCGGCAATTCCTTGGCCGTTGCCCATTGATCGAACCCGGCATAAGAACCGCCCCACATCGTAACTTTGCCGTCACAAAATGGTTGCTTCGCGAACCATTCCACGATGTCGTAGCCGTCTCGCGCTTCGTTAGCGAAAGGCTCGAATTCGCCGCCAGAATTTCCGCGACCACGAACATCCACTAGAGCAAAGGCATATCCATGCGAGGCAAAATAAGCGCCGCGAGCGTGGTAGCTATCGGAGATGTAGGGTGTGAGAGTGAAAATAACTGGGATGCGGCTAGGAACGGTGTCACCGGATTTCGGAAGGTAGAGCGTGGCGTTCAATTCCACGTTGTCACGCATCGGAATTTTTACACCCCATTGCAGTGTGTAATCGGCGGGAGGCGCGGACGGGCTCGGTTTTGCGACTGGCTCAGGTGTGGGCGAAGTTTGAGCGCGACTTATGCCGCTGAGGAGCAAAGTGGCAAGCAGGATGAGAGCGCTGGGTCTGTTCATAAATAAGAATCGAAACGGAAGCTGGACGAGAAGCAAGCGGCCTTCTTATACGGACTATCTATGGCAACGGCAGCACGATCAAAGTAGCGACGAATTGATGTCAGTCGGCCGCTGGTTTATCGGCGGTTCAGTGAACCGCCCCTACCTTCCTGATGAGTGATTCAAACAATTTTCACCTTAACGAAGCTGAGTTGGAGGAAACGTTTGCGCGGTCATCGGGCCCGGGCGGTCAGAACGTGAACAAAGTGTCGACGGCGGTCACGCTGCGTCATCGGCCGACTGGAATTATCGTGACGGTGCAAGATTCGCGTTCGCAAGCGACGAACCGTCGAATCGCGCGGGAGCGATTGACTCAATCAATCCGACAACAGCGCATGAGGGAACGCGCCGAAAGGCGGGCCATTCGCGAAAAGGAAAGGCGAAGAAAATCGCCGCGGCCGGCAAA
Source organism: Chthoniobacterales bacterium (assembly GCA_035276245.1). Taxonomy (GTDB): domain Bacteria; phylum Verrucomicrobiota; class Verrucomicrobiia; order Chthoniobacterales; family UBA10450; genus AV69. The sequence continues at coordinate 7,398 of DATELT010000261.1, read as the reverse complement.
ATTGAGGAAGCGGATTTTGGAATCGAAGCGAAGACGTGGCGAGCTGAAGAAGCAACGCGGGAAGGTGCTGGGGTAGCGGTGTTTTCGAGGTGGATCGGCCGCTTCCCCGGGCGATGTTAATAAATGGCGCCAGGTGCGCCTTACTTTAGCATCGAGTCCGAGCTGAACTGGCGCGACTGCTCGATGCCTCGGCTATGAAAGAATTACGTTTTGGCATCATCGGCACGGGTTGGCCGGGGCAGCAGCATGCCATCGCGCTTGCGGCAATTCCGGACGTGCAACTGCACTCGTGCGCCGACACCAATTCGGAACGATTGCGGATTTTTGTCGAGACTTACAAACCAGAAAATTCATTCGAAGACTATCAGGAGCTGTTGCGCGAGCGAGATCTGGACGCGGCGATCATCTGTTTGCCAAACTTTCTGCATTTCCCGGCTTCGCTAGCGACGCTGGAAGCGGGCAAACATGTCTTTTGCGAAAAACCACCGACGATGAACGCAGCCGAAATGAAGGTATTACGAGACGAAGCGGCCAGGCGCGGATTGGTCTATTTTTTTGGACGCCAGTTTCGCTTCACCCCTGCGGTTCGCACTGCTCGCGACGTCATCGCGGAAGGTCGTCTGGGCAAGATTTATCGTGCGCGAGCCACCTGGATCCGTTCTCGCGGGATTCCCGCTGGAATTGGTTTGTGGTTTACCGACAAAAAACGTTCTGGCGGCGGCGCATTGATCGACATTGGTGTGCATGCACTCGATACCGCCTGGTACTTGATGGGATCGCCACGCCCGACGTCGATCAGTGCGAAAGTATTTCAAAATTTCGAGCAGCTCGTGAACGTGCCGGTTTTCGACGTGGAAGATGAAGCGCATGCATTCATTCGTTTCGCGAACGACGCCATTGTGGAATTGGAAACGTGTTGGGCGGCGAATCTGACCGACGACACGCCGGTCGGGCCCGAATGGGTCGGTCGCGAATCCAACAACTGTGTTCTTTTTGGAACCAGGGGGACGTTACGATTAAAGCCCTTGACGTTATTTGAAGATGATAATGGCAAGCTAACGACCGTGCCGCTAGAACCGCGATACGGCGAGAACAGTTTCGAAATGCAGCTGCGCAATTTTGCCGATGCGATTCGAGGTGAGGCGCCGCCAGTAAACAACGCGGAACAGGCGTTTGAGCTGATGGAAATGATCGATGGAATTTACTTGTCGAGTGAGCTTGGACGCGAAGTTCCAGTAGGGTGAATGCCTCACCGGCGCTTTGCTGACACGGAAAAAGTGCGACAGAAATACATCTGTCCCCGGCGGTTGCGCCGAATCCTCAACAAAGGGATTCAACTATGAAAATACTTATGCTTTTGCTGGGAACGGCTTTCATGCTCGGCTTGAGTTCATGTGCCTCGGAACCGGCCACAACAACGACGAGCACAACCCGCGAGACCACTGTGACACAACCGACTGCGGTACAGCAGACCACAACCACTCGCACAAGCGGCGGCTACTAATTCGTCAGAACATCTGTTCGCACAGAGCGCGCGTCGATTAGTCGCGCGCTCTTTTCTTGGAATCGTTTAACGGGACTATCGATCTCAAACTGACAGGAAAGAGTAAGCTATGACGGGGAACCATTTTCGATCTGCGCTTCAATTGGAGAGCAAGCTCCGTGAGCCACGGCGGGGTTGGGAAAGAGTACGACTTCCCCGACATCGCGGCGTCGCAGAGCTCGGCCCAGCGTTCGGTTTGGAACGAGGGGAGCCTGCGATTGAAGAATTTGATGGACAGATAAGGACGTTGCAGGCCTATGTTTCTCGGTGTAAGCCGAGGTAATTCAAATTATGAAAAGACTAATCCTTCTTGTTCCCGTTGTGGCCATGTCGACGTTGAGTTCCTGCAGTAGCACGGAGTCTGCTCAGAGTGGGCAGACGACAACTACTACCACGACAGCGACACGTGCCCCAACACCGCCGCCTGGATTGGGCTCAGGTAGTACGTATGGAGGGATGCACTAATCGCACGCCTCGCTGCGCTCGGGGTCTGTAGAAACTGCGCGCCCTTTGTTCAAGCTAGCTTACGGGCGCCTCGATTTCGGCTTCGGCTTCGTCAGCCTGGCTGACGACCGGGGCGATGGCCTGCAATTTTTCGCCTTCGCGCAAGGTGAGAAGTTTGACACCCATGGCGTTGCGCCCGGTTTCGCGGATTTCCTTCACCCGCGTCCGGATCAGCTGACCTTTGGTGGTGATCAACATCATTTCGTCATTCTCCGTCACAGTTAGCGCTCCGACAACGTGACCGGTCTTGTCTCCGGTCTTCATCGTGATGATGCCTTTACCGCCACGGGATTGTTTCCGATAATCATCAAACGGCGTCCTTTTGCCGATGCCGTTCTCGCCCGCGACCAGCAACATAGCTGCCGGATTAACGATCGCGATCGCAACCACATGATCGCCTTTCTCGGGGCGAATTCCCCAGACGCCAACGGTGTTGCGCCCCTGATCGCGCAGTTGCTCCTCGTGAAACCGCAAACTCATTCCGTCCCTCGTGATGAGAACGAGTTCGTCGTTTCCGGAAGTAACTTTCGCGTCGATCAAACGATCGTCCGGTTCGATTTGAATGGCGATGATTCCGCCCCTCCGGACGTTCGCGTAATCAGAGAGATTCGATTTTTTTACAATGCCGGAACGTGTCGCGAAAACAATGTGCAAGGTTTCGTCCCACGTCTTGTCACTCGAATTCGGACCGGTGCTGCGTTTTGACTGGACTCGGATGGTTGCGGCAATTTTCTCGTCGGCGCGCAGTTCCAGAATATTGGCAATGGAACGGCCTTTGGCAGCGCGACCCATTTCCGGGATTTCGTAGACTTTTTCAACGTAAGCCCGGCCGGACTCGGTGAAGAACATTAGAAAGTCGTGAGTCGTGGCGGTAAAGAGATGCTCGACGAAATCGCCTTCTTCTTCCTGGGTCGCGCCTTCTCGGGTCGACATCCCGATGACGCCTTTGCCGCCGCGGCGTTGCGCACGAAAGGCGCTGACGGCCGTGCGCTTGATAAAACCGCCGTGGGTGATGCTGATGATGCAGCCCTCGTTGCGGATCAAATCCTCCATCGCGATTTCGCCCTCATCTGGCACCAGTCGTGTCAGCCGCGGGGTGGCATATTTATCGCGAATCTCACGTAGTTCTTTTTTGATGATGGTGAACACGCGCTGCTCTTTCGCGAGGATATCGCGCAAATCCTTGATCGTATCGAGCAGCTCTTTGTATTCAGTAACGATCTTTTCGCGTTCAAGTCCCGTTAGTTGATACAAACGAAGATCGAGGATTTGATTGGCCTGATGTTCGCTGAAAGCGTAGCGCCCTTCGGTGAGCCGAGCTTCGCTGCGAATGAGAATGCCGATTTGTTAAACCTGGCGTTTGGTAAAATCAAACGCCAGTAGTTTGATCCGGGCTTCGTCGCGATTGGCCGATCCGCGAATAATGCGGATGAATTCGTCGAGATTTGCCAGCGCTATCAAATAGCCTTCGAGAGTTTCAGCACGCTCTTCTGCCTTCCGAAGTTCAAAGCGGGTGCGGCGCAATACTACTTCGCGGCGATGTTCGATGTATGCGGCGTTTGCTTCCTTGAGCGAAAGCAGTTTCGGCCGGCCGTGGTCGATCGCCAGCATTGTGACCGCGAAAGAAGATTCCATCGCGGTGTGTTTATAGAGATTGTTAATTACGACTTTGGGATTTCCGTCGCGTTTTAATTCAATCACGACGCGCGTGTTTTCGTCGGATTCGTCACGAATAGCGGTGATATCGGAAAGAACTTTGTCGTTCACCAACTGCGCGATGCGTTCGACCAGCGTCGCGCGATTGACGTTGTACGGGATCTCGGTGATCACGATCTGCTCGCGATTGCCTTTGAGTTCTTCCACGCCGGCTTTGCCCCGCACTTTCATGCTGCCGCGGCCGATCTCGAGATATTGGCGAATGCCCGCCGTGCCCAGGATCGCGCAACCGGTCGGGAAATCCGGTCCCTTCACGAACTGCATCAGGCCATCAAGAGTGATATCGGGATCATCAATTTGTGCGCAGATCGAATCGATGACCTCGCCGAGGTTGTGCGGCGGAATGTTGGTTGCCATGCCCACTGCGATTCCAGTCCCGCCGTTTACGAGCAGATTTGGGAAAGCACCGGGGAAAACCGTAGGTTCGGTCCGGGTCTCGTCGTAGTTCGGAACGAAATCGACCGTGTCCTTGTCCATGTCGGTCATGAGCGCGGCGCCGAGATGCTCGAGTCGCGCCTCGGTGTAACGCATGGATGCCGGAGGGTCGCCTTCGACGGATCCGAAATTGCCCTGACCTTGGATCAGGGTTTCACGCATCGCCCATGATTGGGCCATGTGCACCAGGGTAGGGTAGATCGCCTGATCGCCGTGAGGGTGATAGTTGCCCATCGTTTCACCGACAATTTTGGCGCACTTTAAATGCTTACGGCCGGGCATGACCCCGAGTTCGTTCATCGCATAGAGGATACGTCGCTGCGATGGCTTGAGCCCATCACGCGCGTCCGGCAGGGCCCGCGAAATAATCACCGACATGGAATAGTCGAGAAATGACCTGGATACTTCCTCAGCGACGTTGACCGGCTCTACTTTTTCGTTCGCGTTGTACACGGGAATTTTAGACAGGATTGATAGGACTAACTAGACAGGATTAACGGGATTTACAGGATTTTGAAGATCCACATCAGCCAGATCGATAATTCGTCGCCGATGTTTGCGCTTAAACTGCAGGCTTGGTGCTCCGAAATTGATCAGCAAGCCAAAATCACAGTTCGTTGCCGTCAGGTAGTTCACCAATTGGACCTCGTCGGCTTTCGACAGCGTAGAGATTGCCTTCAACTCGCAAATCAACGTATCGACAACGAGATCGGCGATAAATTCCCCGACGATTACATTTTCATAACGAACGGTGATCCGTTTCCCGGTCTCCGGCGACAACCCTGCGCGCCTCAGTTCGTGCAAAAGCGCATTAAGATAAACGGATTCCAAGAAACCCGGTCCGAGCGCACGATGAACTTTCATCGCGAGACCGATAACCTTTTCACTTAATGTGTGGTCGTCTGAATCCAATCCTGTAAAATCCTGTCTAAACATCAAGGTTCCGGACGTTGAGCGCGTTGTCTTCGATGAATTGACGGCGCGGTTCGACCACGTCGCCCATCAAAATCGTGAACATTTTGTCGGCATCGACCGCGTTATCTTCGTTGAGATCGACCTTGAGCAGTTTGCGTTTCTCCGGATTCATCGTCGTCTCGAACAATTCCTTGGCATTCATTTCGCCGAGACCTTTGAAGCGTTTGATCTGCACGCCGCGGCGCCCGATCTCCAAAATCCTTTGCAGGATCTCGGGAATGGAAAAGAGCGGGTAAGAAATCGCGCGCTCTCCTTCACCTTCTATCAGTTCAAAAATCGGCCGATCGCTCGCGGCATAATGGTTAACCTTCAGACCTTTGCGGGCGAGCTCGGCAATGATCTTCTGAATGCTGGTTGATTCGTGGAGCTCGACGAGCTTGCCGCGCCGTCGGCTGGACCCGTTTGTCTTTGGCGGCGCACCGAGTGGCAGTAGTTCCTGCTGGGTATCGGTATCGAAAAGATTCAGGTCGGTGTTTTCCTGATGAAAATGCCGGACGGCTTTCTCGTCGTAAAAATAATGAACCATCTCATCATTTCCATCGCGAATTTTGACGAGATAGTTGGGAAGTTTACCCGTCCTTGATTCGCGTTTCGCTAGGAAACTCTCGAAATCGCCTCCGTGCCGGCGAATCGCTTCGCTCAGCTTCGACAATTTTCCTAACGACTCGAGAATGTCTTTTAACTGTGCCGCCGTAATCTCCTTGTCATCCGCAAGATTTTTCAGGCGGACATCTTCTGCACCGAGCTTGATCAGAATCTTGTTCAGCTCGGCGTCGTCCTCGACATATTCCTCGCGCTTCTTGCGTTTGATCTGGTAGAGCGGCGGTTGCGCGATATAGATTTTTCCCGACCGCACCAACTCTGTCATTTGCCGATAGAAAAATGTCAGCAACAATGTGCGAATATGCGAGCCGTCCACGTCGGCATCGGTCATGATGATGATGCGGCCGTAGCGCAACTTTGAGATATCGAAGCTCGCTTCGTCTTTCGAACTCGCGCCACCGTCTTCCTTTGGTTTGCCAATGCCGGTCCCGATTGCGGTAATCATCGACTGGATTTCGTTGTTCTTAAGAAATTGATCGATGCGCGCTTTCTCGACGTTAATCAGCTTGCCGCGGATCGGCAGGATTGCTTGGTAACGGCGATCGCGGCCCTGCTTGGCTGAGCCACCAGCGGAGTCGCCCTCCACAATGTATAGCTCGGTTAATTCCGGATCGCGCTCGGAACAATCCGCCAGTTTGCCTGGCAGCCCGCCGCCGGTCAGTGCACCTTTCCGGATCGTTTCGCGTGCTTTTCGTGCTGCTTCGCGCGCCCTCGCCGCCGTCAGGACCTTGTCAAAAATGCGCCGTGCGATTGGCGGGTTCTGATCGAAGTAGGTCATCAGGCCGTCGTAAACCGCCGAGTTCACCACACCATCGATCTCGGTGTTGACTAATTTCACCTTGGTCTGCGATTCAAATCGCGGGTTCGGCAACTTGATGCTCAAGACGCAGACCAATCCTTCGCGCACGTCGTCGCCAGAAATCGACGGGTCTTTCTCCTTCGTCAGATTGTTCGAGCGTGCATATTGATTGATTGCTTTGGTCAGCGCGGTGCGAAAACCCGTGAGATGGGTGCCGCCGTCAGGATTTGGAATCGAATTTGCGAAACAGAGAATCTGATCGTTATAACTGTCGTTATATTGCAGAACGCAATCGACAAAAATCTCGTCCCGCTGCCGCGAAATATTGATCGGCTTGGGATGAATGACTTGCTTGTTTTCGCCCAACTGCCGGACAAATTCGTCAATCCCATGCTTGTAGAGGAACGTTTCTTTTTTTGGCGAATCATCGCGCTCGTCGACGAGCGTAATTTCCAGACCGGGATTCAGGAAGGCTAACTCGCGTAAGCGGGTCGCGAGCCGTTCGAATTTAAATTCGGTGGTAATGGTGAAAATTGTCGGGTCCGGGAGAAACGTCACCAAAGTGCCGGTGTTCCTCTTATTTTTGACTTCACCGATGATGCTCAGTTTTTCGGTGGTTTTACCGCGCTCGAAAGCCATGTGATAGACCTTGGCCTCGCGCGTGACTTCGACCTTAAACCAGTCGCTTAGCGCATTGACGCATTTTGCTCCGACACCATGCAAGCCGCCGGAATATTTATAGGCGCCTTGGCCGAATTTCCCACCGGCGTGCAGATTGGTGAGCACAAGCTCCACGGCCGGCATTTTCCATTTCGGATGAATA
>DATELT010000260.1:0-8018 GCA_035276245.1 Chthoniobacterales bacterium | reverse complement strand
GGCGACTCAGAGTAGCTCGCGAAATTCCAAGAATCTTCGCAGTCTTTCGCTGATTCTGGTTCGCTTCCTTGAAAACAAAACGGACGTGCCGCTTCACTGCGCTTGCCAACGAGAGATCGCCGCCATCATATTCATAATGCGCCCGCGCCACGCTCTTGTCCGATGAGTTGGCGGAGGCTTCGATTGGTTCGAGATCCGGTGGAAAATGAACATGCTCCGGCATGATCACATCGCCGTCGCAAAACAACGTCATCGTTCGAACCGTGTGACTGAGTTCGCGCAAATTTCCGCGCCACTCATGCGTCAACAAACGATCCATCGCCGCAGGATGAATCGCGGTAATCATTTTACCCATCCTCAATGCCGATACTTTCAGTTCGTTTGCGATCAATCCCGGCAACTCTTCTTGCCGATCACGCAACGCCGGGATCAAAATCGTCAGTCCATTCAGGCGGTGATACAGGTCTTCGCGAAATTTTCCGTGCCGTACGCGTTCCCGCAGCGACACGTTAGTCGCGCAAATAATTCGTGCATCAGTCTTTAGCATCCGTTCGGAACCGAGTCTCTCGAAATCGCCGTACTCAAGCACGCGCAATATCTTGACCTGGGCCAGCGGGCTCATATCGGAAATTTCATCGAGAAAAATAGCGCCGCCGTTGGCCTGTTCGAACTTTCCCTTCACGGCCTGTTGCGCCCCAGTGAATGCGCCTTTTTCGTGACCAAAAAGCTGGCTTTCGAGCAAAGTGTCACTCATGGCCGACGCGTTGAAGGAAATGAAGGGACCGGCAGCGCGGGCCGAAGAATTGTGAATCGCGTGAGCCAACAGCGTTTTTCCGGTGCCGGTCTCGCCGAGGAGGACAATGGGGACGTCGGATCTCGCCGCCAGCTTCGCCAGACTAAGGCAACGCGCCATTGCCGCATTTGTCGTGCGCAGATCCTCTACCCTTAAACACGTTAGCGGTTCCATGGATTTTACATCTTATCGGACAAATGTTGCAGGGGTTCGAAGGCATATTGCAGCAACGTGTGGCTGCCGACGCGAATCCGTGCTTCGCCTTTCATTCCGGGCCGAAGCGAAAGATGGCGTCGATTGCGTGCTTCATCGATCGAGGCAAGCCCGACGAAATATTGCCCGCTCGAGCCCGCCACAGCCGACGGGCTCACCCAATCGAGCTTCCCGGCTATGACGCCGTAGCGCTGGTAAGGATAAGCTTCGAAGAAAAATCGGACCGGCTGATTCACATTGAGTTTGGCCAGGCCACTTTCGTTCAGGGCCAAACGTGCTACCGGTTTCGTGTCGGCGCGCGCCAGCTGGCAAAGTTCCTGTCCACTTTGCACCACACTGCCAACACTGCGTTGCGCTAGCGAGATTACGACGGCATCATAGGGCGCCCGAATCGTCAGCAAATTTTGTTGTGAATTTTCCAGGTCGGCCTTCAGCGCCCCGAGTTTCACCTTTAGCTTCTCCACCTCCGCCGCTTCTTCCGCACGTTTGCGGGTGTGTTCGTTCGCCATTTGCTGGCGTTCCAGCTTCACTTGCTCGAGCGTTCGTTGTGCTACGGCCTGATCCTTCTCCGCCCCAGCTGCATCCATCCGCAACCTAATCAAATCAACCTGCGAGAACCCGCCACTTTGCGACAACTTCTCCAGTCGCCCCAACAAATCAGTGTTGCTGGTCGTTTGCTTCTCGCGAAACCGCAACTCACTCTCCGCCTGGGCCACTTGGGCATTCTTGATGTCCATCTCCCCTGCATAGGCTTCGTCCATCTTCGTCAGCGTGAGCTCGTGGGTGCGCAAATCCTCGGCCATGGTCCGGCGTTCCGTATCGAAAGCGCGAATCTCATCCGATCGTAGAACAAATAGTTCGCCGCCAGCCGGAACAGTTTGCCCTTCCGTTACCGAAACGCGATTGACAGTAGAAAGCCGCGGCGATTGAATCGGGTCGGCACCGTCGCGCGGCACCAAAACGAAGGGCGCATGTTCCGTCTCCGGTAGATGCACGAAAATGGCTGCCAGCAATGCCACCGCAAACACTGCCAGGAGCCAACCGGCCATGTAACGAATGAGCTTTGCGGGCGGCTCCTCCGGCAGCATCTCCGTTTCCATTCCAGGCGAATCGACTCCACCGTTCATCCGCCAATCCCCATTTGCTGACTGGAAAGATAAAAGTACAAGCCCCGCTGGGCCATCAACTCATCATGCGATCCAATCTCCGCCACCGTTCCCTTTTCGAGGACGACAATCTGATCAGCTTCACGAATCGTGCTTAAACGATGCGCAATCGCGATCGTGGTTCGGCCGGTCATAATCCGGCCAAGGTTGCTCTGAATCGCTCGCTCCGATTCGGTGTCAAGGGCGCTTGTCGCTTCGTCGAAGATCAAAACCGGCGGGTTATTGTAAATGGCTCGCGCGATTGCGATACGCTGCTTTTGTCCTCCAGAAAGCGCGAGGCCGGATTCGCCGATCTTGGTCTCGTAACCCATCGGCAGCCGCATGATGAAATCGTGGGCCGCCGCTGTCTGGGCCGCGGAAAGAATGCGATCGATGTCCGGCTCTGGATCGCCAAAAGAAATGTTGCGTGCGATGGTCTCACTGAACATGTGATTTTCCTGCAACACCATTCCGATGTGTTGCCGGACGTCACGGTAATTCAGCGTTTTCAGATCAACGTGATCGAAAAGGATCGTTCCTTCCGTCGGCTCCAGCAGTCCAGCGATGAGCTTGACCAGCGTGGTCTTGCCGCAACCGCTGCGCCCTACAAATGCGATCATCTTCCCCGGCGCCAAACCGAGCGTGATGTTGCTCAAGATGTTGGGTGCCTCTGGCCCGCCATACCTGAAACTCACGTTCCGTAATTCGATCCGGCCTTCGAGGCTGTGCACGGGGGCCAAGCGTGAACGATCCTGTCCCTGCTCCGGTTCCTGCTCAAAAATATCGTTGAGCCGGTTAATCAAAACCGCTGCCAATTGCAGGTTGTCCCAAACACCAAGCGCGCGCAGAATCGCCGCGTAGGCGATCGCCGTCAGCGAACTAAAAGCGACAAATCCGCCGACGCTGAGGTGGCCGCCGATCACCTGGTTTGCACCAACCCAGAGAAAAATCGCGGTCGAGATTAAACCGATGGTTTGCAGCACGCTGTCGTAGGACATAACCACGAAGTTGGAGCGGAAAATCTTCTTCGAGACCGCCAGAAACTCATTCAACATGGTGTCGCGAAAGACAGACTCCGCCGCCGCAGCCTTCACTGCTTCAATTCCCTTGATCGCGTCGATTTGATGTGAGCTGTACTTGCCCTGGCTTTCTTCGACCTCAGCGAAAAGGGGCCGTAAGACTTTCAACGAAAAATACATCAGCCCGGCATAAAGCGGGATAGTGACAAGAAATGCTAGAGTGAGCCAGACGCTGTAAAGAAGCATTAGGATGACGGCGCCAATTAAGTGGACCATCGCAAGCAGCGCTCCAATACCGTGTTGAACTAGAAACTGCCGAACCTGCCGCGCGCCATCCAGGCGTCGCTGAATGTCGCCCGTCCGCCGGCTCGTGAAATAGCTCATTGGTAGCGAGAGAAGCCGCCGGCTGAGAAAATCCAGGACCGCCGTGTCTAATCGAACTGCAGCGAAGGCGAGCAGGTATTCTTGCGCGATCGCCGCTAACTGTACAAAAATAATCGCGGCGACCATCCCGAGAATGATCGTCTTGAGCAGACCGATATCGTTTTCGACGATCACTTTGTCGACCACCATTTGGGTGAAGACCGGGAAAAGGAGTTGCAGAAAACTGACCGCCGCGGCGAGTCCGAGTACCTTAATTAGAATAGATCGGAACTTCGCGAGGAACGGCCAGACCCAGGACAGGCCGGGTTTGCTCTCCGGCGCTTGCTCAAAGGCGATGGTATAATCGAACAAAGCCGCATACCCCGACCATTTTTGTTCAAATTCTTTTAGCGGAACCTTGCGCAAACCCAGTGCCGGATCAGCCACGCGCACGTGCATGGGGTCGACATCATAAAGGACCATCCAATGGTTACCTTCCCAATGGACGATCGAGGGCAAAGGCATAACCGGGAGATTGCGAAGGGAAACCTTCAGTGCCCGTGCCGCCAGGCCAAGTTCAACCGCGGCGCGACAAAGGGCTTTCAAACTCGTGCCATCTGTTGCCGTATGACACAGTTGACGAATACGAGCGAGACTGACCTTGCGTCCAAAATGGCGGCAAATCATTCCGAGGCTGGCGGCGCCGCAATCCATCTCATCGATTTGCTGGATGAATTCGAACCTACGGATGCGTTTTTTCTTCTTTCGAAAATGCCCTTCTTCGTCGGCAAACGGCTCCTCCGCGCTTTCTGCTTCCCTGACCGCGAACTTGCCGTCGAGCGCGACTTTGTTGTGAGCCAAAGTTTCAGCGGGAACCAGTTCCTCGGTAAAATCGAGGGGGATGCGCGCTTCCGTTTTCGCCTGGTATTGTGCCAGGCGCTCTTCCAGCAACTTTCCAAATTCCGGATAAGTTTGCTTCAGCCTGCGGACGGCATCTGGAGCGAGCGCGAGAAGATCACAATCCGAATAGGCTTCGACCGAGGCGGCACGTGGTGAGCCGTTCAAAATCGAAAGCTCACCAAAGAAATCTCCATCTCGATAAAACGCCAGGTTTACCGGCGCGCCATTGTTTTGGATAAACGCGCGAGCCCGTCCTTTTTCCAGAATGTACATCGGGCCGGCGGCGTCGCCCTCTTTGATAATGAGATTACCTTTTTGAAATTGAACCTGCTCGAGTTTCTCGATCATTCCCCGGAGCGCAAGGGTTGGCAGGCGACCAAAGTTGCTAAACTCGTAGAGAAAACTTTGCAGCGTGCGCGCGCGCCGCGTCACCTGCATGTATTCTCGCAGTTCCGGAACCGCTTCGGTGAGCGCGAGAAATTCAGTGCGATCCAGTCGCAACACTTCCACCCTTGTACTGCACCGCACTGTAGCGCTGCGTGTTCCGCCCTCCGATAACGCCGCCTCACCAAAACTGTCGCCGGGTCGAAGCGTGCCCAGCACAATTTCCTCCCCATTATTCGCGCCCGATTTCACCACGCGCGCACGCCCCGAAATTAGAATGTAGAAAGCGTTCGCGGGGTCACCTTGTTTGACAATCAGATCGCCGAAATCGTGCTGCTCTTCCTGAAGCAGGGAACAAATTCTCTCAAAATGCTCGTCGGGGAGGAACCGAAAGAGATCGGAGCGTCGCAGCAGATCGACATCCTTAGTCTTCATTCACTCGGAGGAAGGAAAAACTTCCAATCAATGTATTTGCTTAGCAACTCATTGAAGCAGCGGTCGATAATTCGTTTTTCGAGCCGGGCACGAATGGTTGCGTCCTGCAGAGATGGTTCCGAGCGTGTTTTCACTCGCCACACCTCGAAGCCGTCGCCTCGCAGAATCGGATCAAAGAGCATTCCAGCTTTTACGCTAAAGAATTTTTGCTGCTGCTCGGATGGAACATCCTCAAGCAAAACTTCGCTGCTGTGAAACGGATAACGGCCTTCTTCGGCGATTTCGCTCATCTCCATCCCATCGTTGCGAACACAGGCGGCGACTTCCGCGGCAGCGTCCTTTGAATCTACCTCCACGGTTTCTAGTTCAAAACGCGTAAGGTTTAGTCTTAGCGATCCCAGTTCCTTTTGCAGCGCCTGCTCCGTCAGAATTTGTGCGACCCGCCGACGGTAAGACACCTCAGCTGCGAGCATCTCGTTTAGCCATTCCTCATCGCGGCCAAACTGCGACAGCCACCCCGCAAGATCAGTAATTCTTCTTGCTGCCAAGAATCGCGCGCGCTCTTCTTTAACATCCTCCTCCTCGCTTTTTTTGTCCGCCTGCGCCGCGATCCGATAGCTCAGGCGTTGCGCCATCTGGTCCAATGAACCCGAGAGAATCAGATCAACCAGAAAAAGGTCTTTCTCTTCCGCCGCTGCCGTCTGGTAAGTGAAGGCCGGTACTTGCGCTGCATCGCTATACGTGCGGCCCCAATACTTTCGCGTAAAATATTCACCGAATTCCCCCAGCGACACCCCGCGACTCTCCAGCCACCGTTCCGTTTCCTCCGCCGTGATCAGGTCGTGTTGATAGCGAAATGCAATCGCCGCCGCATCCACGGCAGACTCATCTGGTTCCAAGTCTTGCTCGCGCGCCAGTCGATCGCATTCCCCGATGCGCACAAACTCGTCCCACAACGGATCGATTTCACCACGCAACACCGCACAATCAATTATCTCTCCGGCCATGAACTCACGCTCGCCTCGTGAAAAGATGACTCGATTTTCCCGCGCAATTGGCTCGCTGATTGGCATCGCTCGTGAACCTACCGAATCCAAACCGGATCTTCTTTCACCAGTGTTCGACAGTAGATTTTCCTCTTCCCAGCCGCATTGTCCAGAATGGCTGCCTAATATTCATGCACCACTTGTCTCAAAATTAGGCCAGCAAAGTCAATAATTAATCTACGCCTGATCTTTCCAAAGGCGCTCCCGTAAACCGGAGCTGCGCTCAATTTTTCGTTCGATCGCTTGCCGCAGAATTTCCTCCGATGCCCACACCTCCACCATTTCGCGCACGCGTGTTATCCCGGTGTAAAGCAGCTCGCGAGTAAGGACCGGGGCATCTCGTTCCGGTAAAATCACGAGCGCATCATGAAACTCCGAGCCCTGGCTCTTGTGCACTGTCAGGGCAAACGCCGGCTCGTGTGCCGGCAAACGCCCTGGCGCAAAATTGAGCATCTCATCTCCTTCACCGCGAAAGAAGACCCGCAATTCGCCAGTGACAGAGTCAGGCAGCACAATTCCAAGGTCCCCGTTGAACAGGCCCACATTGTAATCGTTCCGTACAATAATGATCGGCTCTCCCGCATGGTAACGCCCCGCCACTTGGATTAGCCCAGTTTCGCGCATCATGCCTTCGAGCAGTGCATTCACTTTCTCCGCGCCGAAGGGGCCGCGCCGCAACGCACATAACACGGCGAACTCTGCGAGTTGCTTTAACGCCACGGCCGGATCAGTCAGTCTCAGAAGCTTTTCGAAACGCGGAAAAACGCGCTCACGAAGTTTCCCTTCGAAATTCCTTAGCGACGGCGTTGGTCGCCATCGAATCGAACCGCCACTCTTCAATACCGCAATTGCACCCACGGCGTCGCCCCGATTGACGGTACTGCTCAATTCGCCGATCCCCTCCCCCGGCCTAAACCGATAGTTGCGTCGCAACTCGACCACCACCGAATGAATGGGCGCTTGATCTCTGCTCGTCCCATCCAACTTCTCACCGGTGACCTTTCCGAAAGCCTCGGCTAACGAGACAGAGATTCCAAGTTCAACGCCCGGCGTGCAAATATCCCGAAAAGCACTTCCTGCCTCTACTGACGCAAGCTGGTCTTTGTCGCCGACCAAAATGATTCGCGCGTCCGGTCGAATGGCATCGAATAGCTTGGCCAGCAGAGCGAGATCGATCATCGACGCTTCGTCCACAATCACTACATCTGCAGTCAGCAGATTCTTTGCGTTGTGACGAAAGTGCGGTGAATCGCCCTTGGCGCCAAGCAAGCGCTGGATGGTTGATGCATCCGCGGGAAGTTTCAACTCGCCAGGGAGGCGCAGCGACACGCCCGTTTGCGCGATAGTTTCCTTCAATCGCGCCGCTGCTTTACCCGTTGGGGCCACGAGTGCAAAACTCAGTTCGTGTTTTCCCGCAAGAGTAATCAGGAGTGCGCAGATCAAAACAATTGTGCGGGTTTTGCCTGTTCCCGGGGCGCCGGAGATCACACATAATCGCGAAGTTGCAGCAACAAAAGCGGCGACCTTTTGCAGATCCGAGGGATCTGGAAACAGCTTGGCAATGCTGTGAGCCAAGTCAGCCGGATCGAAGTCATGGGGCAACCTTTCCCCCAGCCGCGCCTGAAGATTGCGGCCAAGCTCATCCTCGTATCTCCAATACCGCTGAAGGTAGAGCCGCTCACTCCGGTCTAATATGAGGGGCGCGAACTCTCCCGGATCG
>DATELT010000259.1:0-5506 GCA_035276245.1 Chthoniobacterales bacterium | reverse complement strand
AACGGAGCAAACTTTCCGGCGATCTGGAGCCCGGTCCTTCGATTGAGGCGCGATGTTCGATTAAGCTTTCTACACCGCCGAGGCTGGTTGCACGCGTGAAAATTTTCGTCTTCGCGGCGACCTGCATGGCCGCGCCCAGCCCTCCTTTTACTTCAAACGAGAGCATCCCGCCAAACATCGACATTTGTTTTTTCGCGACGTCGTGACCGGGATGAATTTTCAGGCCGGGATAATAGGCACGCTCAACTTTTCGATGTTGCGTGAGAAAGCGCGCTACCTTCGCTGCATTTTCGGAATGCGCCCGCACTCGCAAAGGCAATGTCTTCATGCCGCGCAGAATCAGCCAGCAATCAAAAGGCGAGGGGATCGCACCGCCGGTATACTGGATCGTGCGAACGCGCTCAAAAAAATCATCGTTCCTTTTGGCGATGACAATTCCGCCCATGACATCACAATGGCCGCCAAAATATTTTGTGGTGGAATGGAAAGTAAAATCGGTCCCGAGTTCTAATGGTCGCTGAATGATTGGCGCCCAGGTGTTATCGCAAACAGAAATAACACCGGCTTTACGAGCGATCTGCGCAATGGCCGCGATATCGACAATTTTCAAAATTGGGTTCGATGGCGTTTCCATCCAAAGAAGTCTGGTGTTTGGCCGCAGCGCCTTTTTCACCGCCGCCAAATCGCTCATGTCGACGAAATCCACTTCAAGTTTCCAGCCTAGAAACACTTCGCTTAGCAACCGGCTGGTCCCATAATAAGCATCCACGTGCGCGACTACATGGTCGCCAGGGGCGAGGGCTGCAAACAAAGCCATTGCTGTCGCCATGCCGCTACCGAAGGCCGCTGCGGCGACTCCGCCTTCGAGCGCGCTCACCCCGTCCTCCAACGCTTTGCGATTCGGGTTATCGTTGCGCGAGTACATGAACCCGCGCGAATAAGTTCCTTCGACATCGCGCTGAAACGTGGTCGAGAGGTGAATTGGTGCCGCGACTGCGCCGGTTGCGGGGTCAATCTCGTGTCCGGCATGAACCGCCAGTGTTTCCACGTGAACCTTGCGCAAGTCTTTCGTCACGCGTGCAATCTAGGCAGCAGGGCGATACGTTGCCAAACTTTTCACTACTGGAGGTCAGGCTTCCAGCCTGCCGATGGTTGCGGACAACGACGTGGTGGAAGCACGTCGGCCGAGCCAGGCCGGAAGCCTAACCTCCAGAAGCAGCGGATTCGATTTGACGAGGGCCCTGAGCAAGCGCAAATACCAGACTTCCATGCGCCTTTTCCAGGCGCCTCCACAGATTTATGACTTCCGCCTTGGGCATCTACGAAGACGACGTTTTCAAGATGGCGTGTGAGCAATTCCGCGTCATCGCCGATTATCTGGAGATTCCTGAAAGCCATCGCGAGCGGCTGATGATGCCCAAGCGTGCCATCGCCGTAACGCTCCCCGTGCACATGGACGATGGCAGTACGAAAACGTTCCAGGGTTATCGTGTCCAACATCACCTCACCCTTGGTCCAACCAAAGGCGGCACTCGTTTCGCACCTGATCTGTCCATGGGGGAAACCGCGGCGCTGGCCATGTGGATGAGTTGGAAATGCGCGCTCAATGGTTTGCCTTACGGCGGCGCCAAAGGCGGCATCGCCTGTGATCCGACCAAGCTTTCGCGCGCCGAATTGGAAGCGGTCTCGCGCCGTTACATGCAGGAAATGATTCCGTTCGTTGGCCCTCACACCGATATCATGGGTCCGGACATGGGAACGAATGAGCAGGTAATGGCATGGTTCATGGATACCTATTCGGTTTATCAAGGTTACGCCGTGAGCGAAATCGTTACCGGTAAACCGGTTTCGATTGGTGGCACCGAAGGCCGCCGCGAATCGACCGGGCGTGGCGCCGTCTATCTGATCGAACGCGCTATGGATTTGTTAAAAATGGATCCCATTGAGTGCACCGCCATCATCCAGGGATTCGGTAACGTCGGATCGGTCGCAGCATTGTCGCTGGCGTTGAAAACGGGGATCAAAGTTGTCGGCATCAGCGATGCGACCGCGGCAATCTACAACCCCAAGGGAGTCGACGTGAAGGCGGCGGAGCAACACGTTTTGAAAAAGGGGAATCTGCGCGCTTTCAATCAAGACGATCACATTGACCCTAACGAGTTGTTGGTGCAGAAGTGCGATGTTCTCGCGCCATGCGCGGTCGACCGCGTAATTACCGAAAAAAATGCGGCCAAGCTGCAATGTCGCATTCTTGCAGAAGGTGCGAATGGGCCGACTACTCCGGAAGCAGACAGGATCCTCGACCAACGCTGGTCCGAGCTCTTTGTTATCCCTGATATTTTATGCAACGCGGGCGGAGTTATCGTTTCCTACTTTGAGTGGGTCCAGGGCTTACAGGCATTCATGTGGAGCGAAACGGAAGTGACCGATAAACTTTTCCGCATCCTCGAACATTCCTTTACTCAGGTCATCCGGCGGGCGAAGGCCCACAAGATTTCCCATCGGATGTCGGCCATGGCGACTGGGGTGGAGCGTGTGTTGAAGGCTAAAGGCACACGCGGTTTGTTCCCGTAAGGCAGCGCGATGTCGGGGTTTGCCGCTTCATTGCGCGCATTACTCGCGCACTCGATCGATTACGCCGGAATGTTTCCGCCGTGCCAGCTCCAGCTCGAGCCGGCGCTGAAGAATCAATCGGAGTATCTGTCCACGCCCGATGCGTGGATGCTGAGCGCGTTCGTTCTGCCGGTCGATCAATTCGCCTCTGCCAAACAACTGCTTTCGGAATTTGATCCGCTTCATCCGTTACGTGTATCCGCGCTTGGTTCAAAGACAGAGAGCGCGGAAGCGTTTCGGGAAGCGCTCGCCAGGACGAATCTGGCTGTTCGTTCGCTCTCGGCGCACAATGTCGATCTCGTGTCCGTGACCCAGCTGGAAATGTTTTTGCCTGGTGATGTCGATGCACCGTTACTGAGTGAAGCCGGGTCGATGCTGGGAAACTTACCTGTCTTTTGGGAGGCGCCGCCTGATCGCGCCGAAAGAACCATCGCGTTGGTTGCCGAAATTAATTCGAATGCTGACGCGCCAATGTTTGGTTACAAGTTGCGCACCGGCGGCGTGACAGCTGATGCATTTCCCACCTCAATGCAGATCGCTCAGGCATTAGTTACGCCCGCTACACACCAGGTCCCGATCAAGTTCACTGCCGGACTGCATCATCCACTCCGGCAATATCGCGACGAGGTGCACACAAAAATGCACGGCTTTCTCAACGTGCTTGGCGCTGCAGTCCTGGCGGCGGAATATAAATGGAATGCGAATCAAACGGCACTCATGCTGGAAGATGAAAATGCGGATTCGTTTTCATTTACCGAGGAATTTTTTGCGTGGCGCGATTGGAAAATCGACACCGCCAGACTGCAATATCGACGGACGTTTGCGACGTCATTCGGCAGCTGTAGTTTTGACGAACCACGCGATGATTTGCGCGCTCTGAGATTGTTGTAGCCGCAGTCGCTGGCCGCAGCTTGTGGCTGTGCCCACCGGCGTGCGCGCTTGAATTTGTCGCAGCGGCGGTCTACCTGTCGCGCCATAACCCTTGAAGGCGGATGACCGCTAAACAACAAAAATTCGGGGCTCAATAGAGCGCCGCTACAGAAGATGCCGCTAAAATCGTTTATTGACGTCCCCCCACAGTCCGATTTCCCGATTCAGAATTTGCCTTACGGAATTTTCAAACCGCGCGACGGCAATCCACGTGCCGGTGTCGCCATCGGCGACTTGGTTCTTGATCTCTCGATCTTGGAAGAACGCGGCCATTTTCGCGATGTCGCAGCAGCTCCAAGGCTGTTCTCGAGCGACTCGCTCAATGCCTTTATGGCGCTCGGTCGTCCTGGATGGAAGAAAACGCGCGAGATTTTGCAGACCCTGCTCGCCGCCGAAAGCAGCACGTTACGCGACGACGGAGAATTGTATGCGCGCGCATTCCACAAACAAGGCGAAGTGAAGATGCAACTGCCGGCTCGCATCGGCGATTACACCGATTTTTATTCGTCGTATCATCATGCTCATAATGTCGGCAGCATGCTGCGCGGACCTGACAATGCGCTCATGCCAAACTGGAAATGGCTGCCGGTGGCGTACCACGGGCGCGCCAGTTCAATTGTCGTTAGCGGCACCGAGGTGAAACGACCGAGGGGACAAACGAAACCGCCCGACGCAAGCAGCCCGGTTTACGGTCCGAGTAAGAGCTTGGATTTCGAATTGGAGACGGCATTCTTCATTGGCCCCGGCAATTCGCTTGGTCAGCCTGTTTCCATCGACCAGGCTGAGGATCACATCTTTGGTATCGTGTTAATGAACGACTGGAGCGCACGCGACATTCAAACGTGGGAATACCAGCCCCTTGGACCGTTTCTGGCGAAAAACTTTTGCACCAGTATTTCTCCCTGGATTGTTACCTTGGAAGCGCTGGAGCCGTTTCGCAAAGGCGTGCCCGCACAGGATCCGCCGCCGCTGTCGTATTTGAAACGCGCAGCTGATTTCACTTTCGACATTCACCTCGAAGCGCAATTGCAAACCGCGAAGATGACCGAACCGCAAACCATCACGCGGACAAATTTCCAAAACCTTTATTGGAGCATTGCGCAACAACTCGCCCACCACACGGTCAATGGCTGCAATCTTCAACCGGGCGATCTGCTGGCCAGCGGCACGATCAGCGGGCCGACTGAAGATTCGCGAGGTTGCATGCTCGAGCTGACATGGCGCGGCGCGAATCCGATGCAACTTTCGAGTGGTGAAACCCGCAGGTGGCTCGAAGATGGCGATACGCTTTCGATTACCGGCTGGTGCCAAGGCGACGGCTATCGGATTGGCTTCGGTGAAGTGAGCGGACGCATCATCGGCGCGTGACAACATTCGCGCGCTTTATTTCCTGGATTGGACATCCTTTGGTTTTTGTCGCGGCGTCGGTCGCCGTTGTGGTGGGGACGCAACTTGGAGCGTACGCCGGTTTGCCCATTCTCCTGGCTTTACTCGTCAGCACTCTTGTTCCCACGGCAATTCTGCTTTTTTCGGGGCTTCATTCCGGACGATGGAGTGATGCTGACGTTTCTGTCCGGAAGGAGAGGCAACGTTTTTTCCCATGGGCAGTCCCGTTTTCGTTAGCTGGAGTCATCGTGATGTATTTGATTCACGCCCCTGCTTACATCATTCGCGGAGGAGTGGTCACGTTCGCGCTCTTCCTCGCGTCGTGGATCGTCAACTCCTTTCTGAAATTGTCGCTTCATGCACTCTTCGCTTTTTATTGTGCCATGATCGTGTTTCGAATCGGGGCAGGTTGGGGGACGATCGGGTTCCTTCTCGCTATTCTGGTAGCCTGGTCGCGATTATTCCTCCACCGCCACACTCCGGTGGAACTGATTACCGGAATTGCGCTCGGGTTGATCGGAGGACTTGTCACCGGCTGGTTGTGAGCTGCAACTGAGTGGAGACGGCGACGCCAATC
>DATELT010000258.1:0-2638 GCA_035276245.1 Chthoniobacterales bacterium | reverse complement strand
GCCGGCTTGCCTTGAAGAATGAAACGAGCCACTGCTTCCGTCGTTATTGGTTTGCCACGTAAAGCATCGACGTCACGATTCAGGTTTTTGTGATCGAGCTCGTTTCGCAACGCTCGAATTAATCCTAAAACATCTTCCTGTGGCACGAGCGCTGGTTTCTCTGAGCCGGAATCGGCACGAAAGGTCAGCCGGGCTCGGTAGTTGTGGCCGTGTTCGCCACACGCAACGCCAAACAGTTTTTTATTTTCGGCTGCGCTTAAATGTGGCGACATCGTTTTGCGCGCGGCGGAAAATTCGAACCAGTAATTCGCTTCTAAAACCCCGTCGGCGTAGGCGGTGGCGCTGCGCTCAGGGGTTTCGCGAAGATGGACCGCGCAGAGTTTCGCTGGATTTTCCTCAAAAAGCGGAGCGACGTCACCGAAAAGTTGCCGGCAAACATTCTCCGCCGTTGGAACTTGATCGCGAAACGCAGGGTTATCTTCATTCAAAAAGCGATGGTCGTAACCGTCGTGAATGATCTTGCCGGCGCGCTCTTTGATTTCGCTGATATTGATTAGCATTCCGGTGACAGGATCGGGTTGACCGGTAAAAACAAAGTAGGCAACGTAATTGCGTCCGGTGCCATAACGTGCGCTGCTCTCTTCGCCGAAGAGCTTGCGATTTTCCTCAGCAGAAAAACTTGGCAGGAACAGTCGGCGCGACGCGGAAAATTCGACACGTTTACTGACGGTCAAGAGCATGATTCACAAAACACACCAAGACGCGATTGTGCAAATAGACGCTATGGTGCGCTGCGCCGCCCCCGGGCGCAATCTGGGCAGATAATCCGCTGAGGACAGTGGACGCTACAACTTACTCTTTCAGCAGCGCGAGGAACTCGGACCGGGTCCGCGCATCTTCCTTGAACGAGCCAAGCAAACAGGAAGTTTTCATCACCGAGTTCTGCTTTTCGACTCCGCGCATCATCATGCAAAGATGCTTCGCCTCGACCACGACACCAACACCATTGGGCTCCAAGCATTTCATGAGCGCATCCGCAATTTGAACCGTGAGCTGTTCCTGAATTTGCAGCCTCCGCGCGAACACATCGACAATCCGCGCGATTTTGGAAAGGCCGATGACTTTTCCATTCGGGATGTAAGCCACATGCGCGCGGCCGATGAATGGCAACAAATGATGTTCGCACATTGAGTATAGTTCGATGTCCTTCACCAGGATGATCTCGCTCGCTTCCGAGGTGAAGATGGCGCCGTTAACAATATCCTCGAGGTTTTGTCGATAGCCGTTGGTGAGAAACTCGAACGCGCGTGCCGCGCGTGTAGGCGTCCGCAGCAATCCTTCGCGCTGGGGGTCCTCCCCGATCGCTTCCAGCAAATTTCGAAACGTATCCTCCATGCGCGCGAGCTTGGCTGCGCCGCATTTCGGCAGACTTCGAATACGCCGTTCAGCTGCTTGCAGTTCCGTCTCGCCGTTGCCTGATAGATTCACCCTAGTCCAGCCAGCTAAGCGGATATTTCTCATCATCGAGCGCGACCGCCGCTTCCGTCAGCTCGAGGGTGTGTTGCGTATCGAACATCACCGCCAATTCTTCGGTGCGTTGCGCGTTCTTACTGGCCATGATTGTGCCCGGGTGCGGTCCGTGTGGGATTCCACGCGGATGCAGCGTGATCGAAGCGGGTTCGATCCCCCGGCGCGATCCGAAATTACCGCGCACGTAAAACAATACCTCATCCGCTTCGACATTGTCGTGAACCCACGGAATCTTCACAGCTTCCGGATGGGTATCGAGCAGGCGTGGCGCGAACGTGCAGACAACGTAACCGCGAATCTCAAACGTCTGATGGATGGGCGGGGGCTGGTGAACGGTACCGGTAATTGGTTCGAAGTCTTGAGCATTGAAGGTGAACGGGTAAACGTAGCCATCCCAGCCAACAACATCGAATGGATGATGTGCCATCGTTACACACGTCCACCGTGGTCCGTCCTTCACCAGAATCTCGGTATCTTCTTCCTTGTCGATCGCATTCAATTCCGCGGGTCCATGAAAATCGCGCTCCGAATAGGGTGACCCCATTTTGATTTGACCTTCGCTGTTCAAATAGCGCTTCGGGATTCGGACCGGGCCAGCCGATTCCAGAATTAGATAATCTTCTTCTTGCACGTTATCGGGCTTGAGACGGTAAGTGATCCCGCGCGGGACGACGATATAATCTTCAGCGCGATATCTTTGCTGGCCAAAAACGGACTCGATTGTCCCGCCGCCTTTGAAAACGAAAATGATCTCGTCCGCGCCGCCATTCTTATAGTATTGAAACTGCCCGTATTCTTTCTCGGGACGGCAGCGCCACGCAGTCATGTCCTGATTAAAGAGAACCGGAACACGGCCACTGCAGAGATCGCCGCGACGCGGCAGATTTGCGGTACGCAGATGATGATGGCGAAGCGGACTGTCGGCAGCTTTCTTCAACTCCTCGCATTTGAGCAGCTTGACATGCCGCACGCGGGTAGGCGGTCGCACGTGATACATGATGGAGAAGGCTTCGTTGAATCCTTCGGTGGTAACAACGTGCTCGTAATAGATGCCTTCGTTCTTATAGCCACCCGGACCAGCACCGTTGCGGTGAAACCAGATGTGATG
>DATELT010000257.1:0-3522 GCA_035276245.1 Chthoniobacterales bacterium | reverse complement strand
AGGACGCGAACAACGCATCGGCTTGATCGGTGCGATGACCAATCTGCACTTTTGTGATAGCTGCAATAAACTGCGGCTGACCTGTGATGGGAAACTTCGGCCATGCCTCGGCAGCTATCTGGAGTTCGACATCATGAAACCACTGCGTGATGGAGCTACGGACGACGATTTACGACAATTTTTCCTCGACGTCGTCGACCGGAAACCGCAGCAACACGATTTCCGGGAGAATTATCAACCGAATCGCAAGATGATCGCGATCGGCGGGTAAACTTATCCGACATGATGGAGTGTCGGAGTAGGGGAGCAATACATCGTTGAAGCGGCTTAGTCACATCGGCTCCGGTGGAAAGGTGCAGATGGTGGATGTTTCGCCAAAACCACAGAGTCTGCGCATTGCAATTGCCACGGGGAAAATAAAAATCAACCGCGCAACCGCTGCCGCGATTTCGCGAAATAAGATCGCGAAGGGCAACGTATTGGCGACCGCGCAGATCGCGGGGATTCAAGCGGCGAAACGGACGGCGGAGCTGATTCCGCTTTGTCATTCCCTCTCCCTGAGTAATGTCGCGATCGATTTTGAGATCATGTCGGATGCAATCGCTGCGAAATGCATTGCTCGCACGACCGCACAAACTGGTGTCGAAATGGAAGCGCTCACCGGCACCACAGTCGCTTTGCTCACAATTTACGATATGTGCAAAGCAATCGATAAAAAGATGGAGATTTCAGAGGTGCGGCTGGTTGAGAAGAGAAAGATGAGCATGGAGTGATGGAAAAGAAGCAACACTCCAACTCGGTCACTGTCGGCATTATCACCATTTCCGATCGCGCCAGCGGCGGGCAGTATCAAGATCTGGGCGGTCCGCTGGTGAAAGCAGCTGCCGGAAAACATGGCTGGGATGTTTTGGCCGAAGCGATCGTACCTGATGACAAAACACGAATCCAGCAAACGATCCGCAGCTTTTCCGAGCAGGGGTGCGGCTTAATCCTCACTACTGGAGGAACCGGCGTCGCCGACCGGGACGTCACGCCGGAAGCAATTCGTGAAATCATGAGGGTGGAAATTCCCGGCTTCGGTGAAGTCATGCGAGCGGAATCGATGAAAATTACGCCGAACGCAATTCTCTCACGCAGTCTGGCGGCAATTGTCGACAGCTCGCTCGTGATCGCGCTGCCCGGCAAACCGACCGGGGCGGTCGAATGCCTTGGTTTTGTGGCCGGTGCCATTGCACACTCCGTCGCCTTAGCGCAACGCAGGCCTACTTCTTGTTAGGTGGCCATACTCCTACTCATAATCTTGCTCATGCTCAATTCGAGTATGATCATGAGCATGAACCTCGAGTCGATATCACTCCGGCCAGGTCAAGAGCTGCATCAGGCGCATCCCATTTTCCGTTAGATGCGCATGCTCGCCGATCCCAGCCAGCTCACCACGAGTGAGGTAATCGCAATTAATCGCCGTTTTCTTTACATACGTTAACGTCGGTTGCGCGACCGCTTCGCTCCGGGCTTCGATCTGTAGCGGCACGCCAGAGCGGGCAAAGCTTACTTCCCACGATTTCGCACTAGCCGAACCAATTTTCACCATCCAGGGATAAAACTTCCGCAAATCAAAATGCGGCGAAGCGGGCAGCGCAACCTTATAGAACGTTTCTTCTTCAGCCAAAAATTGCGGGACCGTCAAGTCAGGCCGCTTTTCATGTTCGAGAAAGAAACGCGCGATATCGAGTCCGGCCAGATTGATTCCGTTGTAAATGCCGTTGTGATTGGGATCGCGAAGAAAACGGTCGTGCCACGACTCGAAATTGCGATTGAGCATCAGGTTTAGTTCGAGATGGACATGCGCCCGCGCCTGATTCAATCCTTCGCCCGTGTAACCCATGCGCGCGATGCGCTGGCCGCGATTGACGCGCTGGCCAACCTTCACCACGATCTCGCTCAAATGACCGTAAAGGCTGAAGTAAGGCGATCCATCCCAATCATGTTCGATGACAATGTAGCGGCCGTAATTTGAATAGCCCGTCACTTGGTTAGTGTGCACGACCTTGCCGTCGGCAATTGCCCGGACATCATCCAATGGCTCGCCGCGCGCATCTCGATGCAGGCAGCGAATATCGATTCCCTCGTGAAAGCGCGTGTAAATCAGGCCCTGCGCTGTTGGCACCGGATTACGAACAAAGCCATAACGGCCGCCTTCCCACGGTGTGGATTTCTCGCCTTGGAAATCGCGCTCGATGTATTGATAAAATTCCGGGCCACCGCCTTGGAAGAGAGCGTCGTTATCGGTCGGGAGGCTGATCTCGATCTTTGAATCTTCCGCCAGCGACGCGGTTGACGTCGCAATCAGAGCCAGCAGGATCGCCCGCACCACCGCCCGCGTCATTTGCTTTTTTTTGCGCCGATCTCTGGCCACGTTTTGTGCATCAACGCGATATCTGCCGCGGTTAACCCGGAAGCGATAAAAATCTGGCCGTCGGAAACGCGTCGATCAATGAGAAGCTCGGTCACGACGCGCCCGTCGATGAACACCAGTACCGTGCTGCCGCGTCGCTCGACGCTCAAGGCGTCGAGAGCGAGCCGCCCATGTTCATCCAGTTGAAGGAGCACTCCAAAGTTTCCATTGGCAGCCGCATAAGGCCGGTAGGCTGAAACATCCTGCTCGGAGATCGTCGGTATTTTTTCAATGAAAATGTTTTTTCCGGAAATTGGTGTTGTTACGGGGGTGGCAAAAACAGAGCCATCGTTTTCATTTCCCTGCGCATGCAGCCGCACGGTGCATTTTTTTGGCTTGGCCAATGCCAGTGATGCTGCAAGAATCAGCAACAATCCAATCGCCAACGCACGCGTCATGGGCGATTGATAAAGGGTTTGACACGTTTTGCAACGTTTGCTGAAACACGGGCACATGAAATGGGCCCTCGTTATATTGTTATTTGCCGGGTCGAGCGCCGTCGCCCAGACGCCCACGCCAACGCAGGGGAGTTTCTTCAACCGCATGTTGCATCCTTTCGGTCCCCCCAAACCAAAAACACCGAAATATCAGGATCAGCGGTTGCGTGGCTTGCTCCTCGAAGTGCACGTCCCAACCGAACCGGTTCGGCTTTCGGAAGTGCGGCAGTTACGGGTGCACGTGGTACTTACCAATCTCAGCGATAATCCCATCGCGCTGGATTTCCCCACCTCGCAACGGATCGATATCCAGCTGCTTAATCCCGCCGGCGAGCTGCTGACCCGCTGGTCCGAAAATCGCGCGTTCACCGAGGAGATCGGTAATCTTTTGATCAATCCCCGCGAGCAAATAGTTTACAATGAAACAATCGCGACTCGCGAGTTGCAGCCTGGCCGGGTTTACAGCGTTGAAGTTTTTTTCCCGAAATATCTCGAGCTTCGCACGCGGCAGAAGTTTATGACCGCACCGTGATAAGCGGTTGAGAGTTGATGGTTGAGAGTTGCTAGGCCCGGAGACAGAAACCGACGAGCATGCAGGTCACTCAACCCTCAACACTCAATCCTCAACTG
>DATELT010000256.1:0-2445 GCA_035276245.1 Chthoniobacterales bacterium | reverse complement strand
GCGCTGATGTTGGCAGTGCCGGCATTTTTTGGCAAAGCCGTGCTGATTCTCATTTTATCGTCAGTCAACACCCTCTCATGGCTCCTGTGCATCTGGTTTACCAACGCGTTGATTTCCGAAAAGGGAAATTCGCCCATCGTTATCGCGAATCTCATCCTGATACCATTGGTCTGGTCGAGCTATCATCTCGGGCAACCCAGTCTTGTATTGCTTGCCCTTATGCTGGGTGCTTTTCTCAGCTTGCGCGGCCGCCGGCAATTCCTGGCAGGGGCATTGATTGCAGTTGCGGCAGCGATCAAAGCCTTCCCGTTGCTCGCCATTCCCTACCTTATTTACCGCCGATACTGGACGGCAGCGGCCGCCCTTCTGGTCACCCTAATCATTTTCCTCTTTATTCTGCCGATTCCATTTCGCGGAGCGCGCCGAGCGGTGAATGACGTTAGGGAGTGGCAACGCGGGATGTTACGCTATGACGAAGGCGGCATCGCGCAACGACCGGCGCGAAGTTATAGCTGGAAAAATCAGTCAATTTTCGGCGTGGCCAATCGTTTGCTCAGACGGGTCAGTTTCGATGGCGAAAGGATTGAGGCTTATGCAAACGTCGTCGATTTAAATTTCAGAACGGTAAACATCGTCATTGTTGCGTGTGCGCTCATCCTGGGGACTTCTTTTGTCTGGGCAATGCCGCGCGAGCGCTCTCCACAAAGTGATGCCGGCGAATTCACCGCGCTTTTGATTTTGATCCTGATCTTCACGCCGCTCGCTTTCGGCTACTTGTTCGTATGGCTAATGGTGCCGCTCGCATTTCTGATCAAACGCACCATAGCTTCGGAGAATTCGACTGTGTTGACGTATCTGATCACTGCCTACGCACTCTTAGTTGCCACAGCAATCGAACCGCGTTTCGCCCAGACTTATGGCAGCCTTTTTCTTGCCGCCTTAATCTTTTATCTCGCCGTTGTTGCAGACCTTCGAACCAACATTTCGGATAGCTAGCTGCGAATGGAACATGCCTACGTTCCGGACTTTTGCGCGGGCAATGCCGACGTTACGGCCTTACGCTCAGTTATTCGCCTCCCAATTGCCCGGGACCACGCGAGTGCAAAACGCATCGCTTGACCTAACGACATTTTGGACACTCCGCGCACACGATTGCGAAATACGATGGGAATTTCGCGGACACGCAAAATCTTTCGTCCGCGCACGATCGTTTCGAAAACAATCTTGAATCCGGTAGCTTCATTCGCGAAGCACAACAGAGACTCGCGCCGAATGGCGAAAAACCCGCCCATGGAATCGTGCACGCCTGTGAGCGGATAAGCCACAGCAGACGCAACGCGTGAAAGAAACCTTCGCCAGACTGGCCAACCTGGGGTCGCTCCGCCCGGGATATATCGGCTGCCACCAACAAGATCAGCTTCGTTTGCCAGAATTGGTTGTAACAATGCCGGGATTTCTTCGGGCGGATGACTAAGATCGGCATCCATCACCACAAAAAAATCCGCCGTCGATGCGTACGCGCCGGCGATAATAGCGCCGGCGAGACCACGTTCCGCTCCATCGCGTTCCATCAGCCGCACCCGGTGCGCTATCATCAGCTGCCGTATCTGCTCACGAGTGCCGTCAGTTGATCCATCATCAACGAAAATGATTTCGCTAAACGGAACTTTGGCTTGCTCGATCTGCTCAACCAATGGCACGACATTGTCCACTTCCTCCAAGGTCGGGACAATGATCGCGGTTAGCATTTGGTGCTGGAGCCGACGACGGGATTCGAACCCGTGACCTACGGTTTACGAAACCGTTGCTCTACCAGCTGAGCTACGTCGGCGGATTTAGCCGGGGAAAATAGCCGCTAAATGCGTTTTCTGCGAGTTCCTTTCAGCAGCACATCAGAATCCGCGAGAGGCCCACCTTCGAGGGGCTACGTGAGCAGCTGGCGCGAAGTACTCGAAACAAAAGGGCCTGCAGGCAACAGCATTAATAGCCCGGCGGGAGAACGACGATCGGCGGTTCATCTTCCACCCAGGGAGGGCGTTCGACTCGACGGATGCGGCGAGGGGTGACGATTGGGGCATCTTCGAGATTCGGCACGGGAGGAGCGATGACTGTTTCTCCCGAAGGTAATCGCAGAACCCAATTGCCATTCCGGGTGGTTCCAACAACTCTGGCCGAATCCGCGCCGACGCGAAGCGGCGGGAAGTGGCGAGCAATGGACGATTTGGCGACGCGCTGATGTCGAGATTTTGTTGTCGTTTTAGATGCGGTGGAGGCATCGCGCTTTTTGGAGAGGGCATGCTCGGAGGACTTGGGCGGCCCCTCATCGGCAGGAGTAGCTGCCGAGGAAGGTTCGTTCGCCGTTATCGCGGCGCGATCAGGTATGTTGGCTGGAGCCGATTCGGTTTTTTCTGCGGACGGAGATTCCGCACCGATTGCCCCCTGATT
>DATELT010000255.1:0-2249 GCA_035276245.1 Chthoniobacterales bacterium | reverse complement strand
GTCATCGCGGTTCCCGCCGGCCGGCGAGCCTGCAGTGCACGATCGTATTGGTTGTGCTCGAAATCGCGACCCCCCACCAGCGCAAGAATGCCGCCAGTCACGTTGTCCAACACGATCACGGCCCCCTGCAAATAATCGGGTGCCGGCGGTGGACTCGCCCCGGCCCGCGTCTTGCGAAAATTCGCGGTGTATTCTGCGTAAGTTTGATGCCGGTAATTCGGATGTTTTTCTACCTGATCGAGATGTGATCGCAGTGATTCCTCGGCCGCCTTTTGCAAATCGGAATCGATGGTGGTGTGAATGCGGAACCCTTCGTTCATCGCGCGATCCCATCCTACGGCCTCGATCACCTTCTGCCGGATGTAATCGACCGCGTAGGTTTGTCCCTGCGCGTTCTGTCGATTCCCAGTGACGATACCTTGTGATTGCGCCGCAGCGCAGCGCTGGCGATCGATGAATCCAAGATCGCGCATGCGGGCCAGCGCTACATTGCGCGATTCGCGCGCTGCGTCCGGGTCAGACCAGGGCGAAAGTCGATTCGGACTTCGGATGATCCCCGCGAGCGTCGCGCATTCCTCCAGCGACATTTCGCGCGCCGGCTTATCGAAATAACCGCGCGCCGCTGCCTCCGCGCCGTAGAGCCCGCCACCGAAATAGATTCGGTTCAGATACAGTTCCATGATTTTCTGCTTGTCGTAATTCTGCTCGATCCGTTCCGCGAGATAGATTTCCAGAAGTTTGCGGCGGTAGGTTTTTTCCTTGAGCGCGAAACTGTTGCGCGCGAGCTGCTGGGTGATGGTGCTTGCGCCTTGCCGGACATGACCGGCGACAAAATTTTTAAAGGCGGCCCGGACAATTCCAGAGGGATCGTAACCGCGGTGTTGATAGAATTTGCTGTCTTCCATCGCGACTACGGCATCCACGAGATGCAGCGGCAATTGATCGTAGGGAATGGTTTCGCGGTTCTCGACATAGATTTGGCCGAAAATCTTTCCGTTTCGATCGAGGATCACGCTGGCCGATTCCATCTGTTCGAGCTTGCTCAGATCGTAGGTGGCGGCTTCCCGTTTTAGTTGCGAAGAGACAAGACCGAAGTAGATCGCGCCGAAGACAATCAGGAGCAAAACAATCAGCGTCACCGGAAGGTAAAATTGTGGTCGCGCATACCACCGGCGGCGGGAACGGTAGGGGAAGGTCGGAGTCAAAAAGGAAACAGGCATGCTGGGACGAAAGAAGCTGGAATAGACTTGGAAGGAAAGCTTAGGCGCAATTCACCGGAAAATCCAAAGGTCAAAGCAATTCATGGAAAATCCTGATCTACTTATTCGTGCCGAGATCGAACGGCATGGACCGATTCCCTTCGCCCGCTTCATGGAGTTGGCGCTGTATCACCCTGAACATGGTTATTATGGCAGCGGGCGCGCGAGCATCGGACGGCGTGGCGATTTTTTTACCAACGTTAGTGTTGGTCCATTGTTTGGGAAATTGCTGGCCGCGCAGTTTGCCGAGATTTGGGAAAAACTGGGACGGCCGGACGATTTCACCATCGTGGAACAAGGCGCACACGATGGCGCTTTTGCGGTCGATGTGCTGGGCGCATTGCGCCAATCGTCTGGCGAATGTTTCGCCGGCAGCTCCTACCTGATATTAGAGCCGTTTCTGACTTGGCGGGAACGACAGCAAAAAAATCTGCGCGATTTCAGCGGCAAAATTTCCTGGCTGGAATCGATCGACCAACTGGCGCCGTTTACCGGGGTTCATTTTTCCAATGAGTTGTTCGATTCCCTGCCGGTTCACCTAATCGTTTCCGGTGGGATCCTAAAGGGTGCGACGGATTGGAAGGAGAAGTTCGTTACCGTCGCGGGCGATAATTTTGCATTCACGACCGCGAACGTCAGTCGTTCTGAGTTGCAACTCGATCAGCTGGGATTTTTCCCGGCTGGTTTCGAAACGGAAGTGAGCGTGGCGGCACCGGAACTGATAGCCGAGATCGCCTCGAAACTCTCGCACGGCGTGATTCTAACAATCGACTACGGTTTTGTTCGCGCCGACTTCTATTCTCTTGCCCGCGGCGAAGGTTCCCTCCAGGTCAGGGCGAAACAAAAAAAGCTATCATCTTCTTTTGAGCGGATTGGCCGGGCTGATATTTCTGCGCACGTAGAGTGGACAAGTCTAGCCGAGGCGGCCCTAACTTCGGGAGCAAAACCGATCGGGTTCACCGATCAACATCATTTCCTTACCGGGATCGC
>DATELT010000254.1:0-8002 GCA_035276245.1 Chthoniobacterales bacterium | reverse complement strand
TCCGGCGCTGGCGTCAAATCTTCGCGGCTTCCGAGATTAACGACCAGTAATCGATCGTCGCTTTCTTTGCTGAGATATCGCAAGACAAATGACTGCGAACGAAGCACAGCCCCATCGATGCCGCCTTCGCCTTGCAAACGCAGTCGCGAGTCCTCCCGTCGCAGCTTGATCAAGTCGCGGTGCAAATCAGAAATCGTCCGGTTTTTCTTTCCTTCGTTCCAATCCAGTTTGCAGCGGTTGAACGTCTCCATTTCATGAGGCACAGCCAGACGCGCTTGCACATCCTCCGATGCGACCGAAGGAAATTGCGCCAAAAACTCAAAGCGTCCTTTCTTCACCGCTTCGCGCAATTTGTCGTCGCCGACTTCGCTGAAATAAAGAAACGGCGTGGAGGCGCCGAATTCTTCGCCCTGAAAAAGCAGCGGGGCCCACGGACCGAGCAAAAGCAATGCGGTCATCGCGCGATAGCAGCCCGGTGAAGTCTGCAGGCGCACCCGATCGCCGGTCGCGGAGTTGGAAACTTGATCGTGATTTTCGAGAAAGGAAACGAATGCCTCGGGTTTCAAATCGAGACTGGGATATCCTCGAGGCGCTTCTTGCCACGAATACGGCTGGCCTTGATAAAGATAACCATACTTTGCCGCGGCCACGAATTCCTGCGGGCAACCGGTGTAATCGGAATAGTAGGCTTCGTTTCGGCCAGTCAGGGCAACGATCGCGGCGTGATGCCAATCGTCGTTCCAAACGCCGTCAAGATCGTCGCCGCCTTGCTCGCGGGTCCGAACCATTTTCGCTTCCTGACGTTCGTTTTCCGCGAATAAAACGATCGAGCGCTCTCCTGCCGCGGCCCGAGCCGCTCGTCCGATTGCACCTATAATATATTCTTCGGAGCTATCGAAAATGCTGTGCGTCGCATCAAAACGGAACCCATCGAAATGGAATTCCTCAATCCAGTAGCGCGCGTTGGTGATGAAAAACTCCCGGACTGGGCCGCAGTTCTTCCTGTCGAAATTGATCGCGTCCCCCCAGTCGTTCTCTCGGTCCCGCTGCAAATAATCATCCGAAAACGCGCCGAGATAGTTTCCGTCCGGCCCGAAATGATTGTAAACGACGTCGAGGATGACGCCGAGTCCAAGCGCATGCGCGCAATCGACAAATGCCCGCAGATCATCGGGTGTTCCATAGAGCCGCGTCGGCGCGAAAAGGTTGACACCATCGTAACCCCAGCCAAAGCCGCCGGGAAAATCGGCAATCGGCATCATTTCCAGCAAGGTGATCCCGGTTTCCTTGAGCTCGGATAGCTTGTCGATGGCGGCGCGCCACGTTCCCGTGGGCGTAAATGTGCCGATGTGCATCTCATAAATGATCTGGCTGGGGAGTTTTACTCCGCGCCAATTCGTATCGGTCCACTTGAACGACAGTGGATCGACCACGCATGACGACCCATGTGGGCCCTCCGGTTGAAAACGGGATGCCGGATCAGGAAAGGCAGCGCCGTCATCAATTTGCAGTTTGTAATGCGCTCCCGCGCTGCAATGTGCGATTCCGGCAAAGTATCCGCCGGCTTCACGGGCGAGGGCAGAAGGTTTGTTGTCTGACACTACCGCAAGCTTTTTCGCCTTCGGTGCCCAAACGCGAAAATGCGTTTCGTTTTCGCCGATAACTTCCGCTCCTATCGGGTAACGCCGCTGCATTCCGGTGTTTTTTCGTCCGACCATTGTGCGATGGTTGTGTGTGATTTGGCTTCTCCAGTAAAGGTTGTGCGGCTATATGAGCCCGATGCAGGTCGGCGGTGTTGATGTCCTCGAAACGTTCTCTTGTTGCGGGCAAGATGTCGTTGCTGGACGATAAAACAACCGCGACCGTGCAATTTCGTCGCGCTTTCGAGCAGAATGCAATCCTGCTTTTGTTTCTGCGAAACGCCGCCTAAATCATGGCGTCTGGAAGAGACGCACCACAATTCATTCTCCTGCGAACGCTCGCCCAATTATTCGGCCAGCGTCACCTTATCGATAAGAAGGTCGCCACCTTGTTTAATGTAATGGACTTTCACCCGCAAATTCTTGCTTAAAGCAGGTGCTTGGATTGTTGTCCCATCCTTATCTACAAACGTGACATTCTTCGCGAACTTGTAATGAACGGGCTCGCCTGACCCAGTGTCCAAAACCAACGCGCTATCCGGAGTATAGTCGGTGATTTTGCCAACGCTTTCGTTTCCGCCCACAGTCGACACCTGACCATTTGCCACAATCGGCAAGAGCGCTCCCGCGCATATCAGATTAACGAGCAATTTATTCATAACTTTGAACCCGTGTGGTGTTAGTCGTTTCGCCCTATTGCTAACGATGATTTGCCTGCAAATGTATCGGTTCTCGTCGGGAGTTTGACCGTGCCATCCAGACAATTCCGAGGGACAACCGCCGCCGACAGGCGGAGCCATTTCGCTCAAGAACGCGGTAAACCGGCTTCGGCTTCAAACAAACCTACGGAAAGGAAAGCTGATATAAGTTATAGATTCCTCGACTTTGCTTAGAATGACAGGTTAGAGATATCCAGTTGTGAATGGGCCAGCTCGCAAAATCGAAATCTTGGCGCCCTTTAATCAGGCGATTGAGTTAACCAAGTTAATCCTATTTCGCCCATTCGACATCACAAAATGGCTTGTCATTGGCTTTGCCGCTTTTCTCAGCGGTTGGTTTAACAGCGGCGGGGGCAGTATTAATCCATGGAGTTTTCGCGGCTGGAATACTTCAAACGTACAAGCTCCGACGTTCCAATTCCGATCCTTCAATATGGACCATGCCGGGCTGGTTCTCTTAACCGCCCTCACCGTTTTCGTCCTCGTTTTGCTGGTTTTTGTGATTCTCTGGCTGTGGATTGTCGCGCGCGGCCGTTTTATTTTCATCGATTGCCTGGTTCGCAATCGCGCTGCCATTGCCGAGCCATGGCGGGAGTTCCGTGAGGAAGGCAATAGCTTCTTCCTTTTTCTCATCTTGTTGATGCTAGGTGCGCTTGTTCTTGTCGCCCTATTCGGTGGACTGATAGTCGGCTTGCTCGTTTTGTGGCGCAATTATCACGTGTCAAATGTACCTGCGCTGTTTGTTCTCGTGCCAATCGCCGTCTTTGCGTGGGTGGCATTCGCCGTTGTGGTTAACTTGATTACTTATTTCATGCCTCCGGTCATGTACACGCGCCGTTGCTCGCCAGTCGATGCAGCCCGTGCGATCCTGCAGCTGATTTTCGACGACCCGGCGCCATTCATTCTCTTCATTCTGTTCATGATCGCCCTTTGGATCGGATGGATTATGGTGGGTTGCCTCGTGACCTGCGGGACCTGTTGCCTGGCATCGTTACCGTACATCGGCACGGTCATTGTCCTGCCGGTTCCGGTTTTGTTTCGGTCATTTTCGCTGCTGTTCCTGCGACAGTTCGGTCCCGAGTGGGATGTGTGGGCGAAAATCCCGGTTCCAGCGGCGACGCCTGCGCCGCCGGTCCAGACCGTCATGCCGGCTCCGCCGCCACCGGCTCACGAGACAAGTCCGCCACCATCCACAACATCGCCGGAATCGCCGAGTCAATCGGAGCGCTCGCCTTATGAGCCACCGGAATCATTGCCGCCACCCCACGCTTGAAGACCCTAACCAACGAGAGTTACGCCACAAAATCAGACGGGGTCTATGTGTTTTGGGCGATACGGTTAAGCTTTATTTTCGGCGCGACAGCCGCGCTTGTTGTTCTGCGTGTTGTTGACCCCGTGATAGCGGGAAGTTGGGTCCCCTTACATATCTCGTGCGGTGCGATCACCGGTTTACCCTGCATTTTCTGTGGAATGACACGGGCATTGCATTTGTTGCTCAATGGCAACTTTGGCGGTGCGCTCTACTTCAACTGCCTCGCATTTCCTTTTCTGGGAGCAGTCGCTTTTCTCGTTGCCGTTTGCGTTATCGAGATAGCAAAACGACGCGTCATTCTCACCTGGAACGCGAGCGCACCGCTTACCGGACCCAAGCTAACGATAATTGGGCTGACTTTGCTTATGCTGTGGACGCTGCAAGTCTATCTCGCGGTTTCTCAGCACAAGCATGAGTTGCTTAACCCGCGCGGGCCGCTTTACGTACTGTTTGTGCGGTAACAAGCGAAAGGTCATCTCTATTTTATCGCCACGGAGAAACACGCTCTCCACCAAACCTCAGACGGGGTCGCAGCGCGCCCAATCAGCCGCTCGGCCCCAACCCCAGCAGCCGCTTTTTATCTGCAACAGGGAGATTGCTCTTTTGAATCCAAGCGCTGGCCGCAGCCGGATCTTTGTTCAACCAAAACGTTGCGATCCCGTCCAGCGACTTGTCGCGGATTTTTGGATTCGAAATCGTGACTGCCCACGCCGCGGCGGTATTCGGATCTTTTCGCAGCAAACTGTAAGTGTAAGCGCCGAGCGCTTCGTCGCGCGCCGGGCCGCTCAATCCGTTAATCCATTCGCCTGCGCCGGTGAGATCGTTCGCTGCCCAGTAGTTGATCGCGCCGGTCAACGTCCCTTCGCGCACGTCCGCGGGAAGCGTTGCGGCATACTCACTTGCACTCTTCGGATCATTCATCGCCATCTGAACAGCCAAAACATGTTGAGCTTGCCGGCGCGCTTCCAAATCTGACAATTGACCAACCCATTCTTTGGCCCGTTCGGGATCTTTCGAAAAAATGTAGCTGGTCAAGGTCGTCGCCATCTGACGCCCGGAGGAATCATTAGCATGCGTGGTCACATACTGTTCGGCGGCGGCGTGGTCTTTTGACCACCAACCGTTGATCGCGCCGCTGATCGCCCCCTGGAATCCCTGTACTTCGCTGTGGGCGCGGGCCCACTCAAGTGCGGCCGCTGGATCAACTGCAGCCCAGTTTTGGGCGATCACCGACGCCACCGGATAAAATCGCATCGTGCCCCCTTGCATCGTATCGAAGAATTTCGCCGCTCCGATTGGATCGAGATCCGACCATTTCGTGAGCAAAGAATTGAGAAAGCCGTTTCGTTGCTCTCGCTTAATCGCATCTGCCGGCCACTCTTGAATTTCTTTGGCTAAGGCTTTCGCCTGCGTCGCATCGGCGCTGGCTATGATCGATTGCACGGCCGTCGTTTTTGCCTCCGAAACTTTGAAACCCGCTGCCGATTGCAATGCCGCGATTGGATCAAGATGCGCCCAGGCTTTAAAAAAGGCTGTTACTTTGGCATTGGTGTCTTTGCCCGCGGGCAGGCTCTTCAACTGCGCCGCTAAGTCATTCAGCTGTTGCGGCGATAACGTGGAAAGAACGCCATACAACTCTTGAAACGGAACGGTTACGATATCGCCGAGCAGGATATTTGGATGCTCCGTTTCGGCTTCCAAACTCGAGCCGAGCTTTGCTTTTGCAGTCGCGGCGCTGCCACGACTACCGGTGATGCCTTGGGCGACCTCTGGATCGCGGTGATGCGCTGGTGAAATCGCCAACCCGATTACTATCCCAATGCAGACACCGGCGCCAAGCAGCAACGCCCCCCGAATGATCGAGCTATCCATGAATCGTTAGATTTCGGTGGCAGCCCAGAATGTGCGAAACGCCCCCGGCCAGCTGCGGTCGACCACCGCTTGGCGAGCATGTCGCGACATTTCCTCGCGCTTCTGCTTGTTCTTGACCAGTTCGCGAATGGCTCGCGCTAAATCCTCAACATCATGCGATTTCGTTACAACCCCATTCACATTCGATTCGACCAGCTCCTTCGGGCCGCCCGCGTCAGACACAATCACTGGCACGCCTGAGGCCTGCGCTTCAATGACGACGTTGCCGAAGGTGTCGGTCGTACTCGGAAATACAAAAACATCGGCCGAGGCATAGGCCGCGGCGAGTTCTTTGCCGCGCAAGTAGCCGGTGAAGACCGCTTCGGGCAATGCCTGATTCAATGCCTGCAAATACGGCCCATCGCCCACGAAATAGAGTCGAACTGGCAGTCCTTCCTCACGCAGTTGCCGGTAAGCTTCCGCCAAAACATCAAGATCTTTCTCCTTTGAGATGCGACCGACATACAGCAAATGAACAGCGCCATTGTATTCACCGAATTTTTGCCAAAACCTCGGATCGCGGTGTTCGGGACTGAAGAGTGTGGTGTCAAGACCGCGTGGCAAAATTTTCAATTTTTCCGGCGCCAATCCCCGCGCAATCCAGCTTCGGCGATATTCCTCCGAGTTGACAAATACGCTGTCGAGCTGGCCGTAGAACCACTGCATGTAATGCCAGGCTACGCTTTCCAAAAAACTATCGTCGGTCAGAATGCGGACGTATTGGGGAAAGTCGGTGTGATAAATTCCGCTCGTTTGCAGGTTTAACATCTTCGCTGCTGCCAACGCCGTGAGCCCAATCGGTCCCGGCGTGCTGATAATAATCTCGGTGAATCCTTCGCGTTGAATGTAGTCGAGCATGCGTAGGATCGGTGGGAAACTGAGTTTTTGCAGTTCATACTCAGGTAGCTCGAACTCGCCGATGGGTTTGAAATTTTTGATTGGGATGTCGGTGATGTGAATCTCGCTGCGGGAGGTAACGACCGTCAGGTCGGCGCAAGCCTTCTTCGCTGCCGCGGTCATTTTCCGAATAGTGGTGGCAACTCCGTTCACGTCGTCCAATGTGTCGGTAAACCAGGCTCTCTTGGTATTGCGTAAATTTTCCGGAATGGTGCCGGTCATTTCGCGGAAAATTTGCCGCAGCCATCTCCGTGATGGCGCCTGACTGTGAAACCCGTAAATGTAAGGCGAGAGGATAATGATTAACGGCGCGATGGCTGTGAGCGCCTGCATCCCCTCCACCAGGTTTCCGCCGGTCATCTGCTGCACGAACTTTTGGAAAAAACGAAACGCCAGTTGCTCCGATACAATATTGGCGAGGAGAAATGCGCGGCGCTCCGGTTCTGAAACCACTTCAACTTCGCGCGCAATTTTCTCCTTTACCTTCGGCTGAGCGAAATAGCGCGACAGCTCGTTCCACAGCGAAACGTTGGCGGGCTTGGCTAACTCGAAAATTTTTCCCGAGAGCACGCCCTGGGCTATGAACGTTGCCTTCTCGCGCAGCGTGAATTGCGTCGGATCGCGGCCTTCCATGAATCGCGAAAACACTTGCTCCAGCAATACCGCGCCCGGGCCAAGCTTTTCGTGAAACCGGCTCTGAACATAACCTGAAACGGTATGGTAGAATCCGTGAGAAAGGGCGAGGGGAGTCCCGGCGCGTCCCTTCGGCTGACAGCGGCCCGCGACGACATGAGCAAGGAATTCTGCCGACGTTTTTGCTTTCGGCGTTTCTGTAAAAGCGGCAGCGAAGAATATTCCGCCGTGATCGTCGGAACCGCCGACAAGGATTTTTTTCCACGGGTCGGGATGGGTGGGCGCGAGATCGTGGCGATTGGCGAATTCATCAATTTTTTCCGGCGTCAGTTCGCGAAATAATTTCGTCGCAAGGTTGCTGAGGAGAGAATCACGCAATCCATTGATGCCTTCGAAATGTTTAAAAAGCAGAATGAGCCGCTCGAGATGTGAGGCGCTGATCTTGCCATTGACGCTATATAGCGGGTGGGCGACGGCGTGGGCGATGCGATTTTCGGCCAGGTACTTTTGCAGCTCGAAAATGTTGCTTCGGAAGACGGAGATATCGTGGTGCTGCGCCTGATTGATCCCCCAGACCAGCAGGTGAAACTTGCACGGATCTTGCGGAAAATATGCGGTAACTTGTTCACTAATAAAAACGTGCGGTTGGTCCGCTATTGCAAGACAGCCCTCAATGCAGTCGTGATCGGTAATGGTAACGAAATCCATCCCGCGATTGCGTAATTCCGCATAAAGTTCGTCCGGTTCAGTGCAGCTATCCGGAAAATCGAATCGCCGGAACAGCCATTCTTCCGAACGCGCACTGAACTTCGAGTGAATATGAAGATCGCACCGGCTCATACCGCCTTTCGATTTGTCCGCTGGCTCCCAATCCAATCGCGATACGTCGT
>DATELT010000253.1:0-2172 GCA_035276245.1 Chthoniobacterales bacterium | reverse complement strand
CCGAAAGTTGGAGGAACGACGATGTGACTGCGGCATGGATTGGGCACTCTACCGTTCTGATTAACTTCTTCGGGATAAAAATTCTCACCGATCCTGTCTTTTTCCCGCGCATCGGAATTCGTCTACCTTTTCTCACGGTCGGCCCAAAACGTCTGACTCAACCGGCGTTAACATTTGCCGAACTTCCACCGATCGATCTCGTGCTCCTTTCCCACGCGCATTTCGATCACCTCGATCGGCGCACGCTGAAGTTATTTTCCGAAGCAACGCGAGTGATCACGGCTAAAGGGACAGGCGATTTGCTGCGGGCAACGAAATTTTCCGAAGTAATCGAGCTGGGATGGACGGAATCGGTGAACCTCACTCCACGTGGTTTGGAGATCGAAGTCCGAGCGTTCAGGGCAAAACATTGGGGCGCGCGAATGCGATACGACATCCATCGCGGATACAACAGCTACGTCATTTCGCGAAACAACCGGCGCATCATTTACGGTAGCGACACCGCCATGACCGACGCGTTCGCGAAATTGAATGATGGCGCGCCCTACGATCTCGCCGTTATGTGCATCGGCGCTTATGACCCATGGATTTGGGCCCATTCGACTCCCGAACAGGCAGTCGCGATGGCGGACGCGGCCGGCGCGCGTTTCATCATGCCGGTACATCACCAGACGTTTCGTTTGAGCATAGAACCTTTTCACGAACCAATCGAACGCTTCACCAGCGCGCTGCTCAAAACGCCCGAAAGAATCGCGTTGCGTGAAATCGGTGAGACGTTCGTGCTGAAGCAGTGACACGACGGGGAGGGCGGACATCTTGTCTGCAGGCCAGGCAGACGTCTCGCCTGCACCGTCACAGTGGCCAGGCAAGACGCCCGGCGGCCCAACATCCGGGACGGCTGCGCCCGTTCTTCCATTAGAACGTTGCGGTCGGCGACGGCGTGGGCGTGGGAAATGCAAACGTCGGATGAATCAATGGCGGCGAAGTGGGCGACGGCGTTTCGCTGAAAAATGGAGTCGGCGTCGGTGAGACGGAAGGAGAAATCGTCGGACTCGGTGTCGGCGTTGGTGTTGGCGTAGGCGTCGGCAGCGGCGGCACGGTATTAACCCAATGATGCAGCGGCACAGTTGCGCCTCCGATTTCCTTTACCAGCGCCTCGCAACGCAGCTGCAACTTTGCTAGATCAGGCGGGCCCCAGCTTGGATCCGCGGTCCCGCTAAACACGATATAGGTCGCTTTCAGTTCGCTGAGCGCCCGATTGTTTGGATTGGAGAGCGCGTTCACCTCTTTCGCGATCCGGAGCGATGCCTCCCCCACCCGATCGTTCGGGCCGACATCCCCCACGATTGCCGGATAAATCGTGTTGCCGACAACCACTAACGAATAATCGCCGACGTGCGCGCCATCGCCTCCTTTCGTGAAACTCGCCGGCACCACGATGAACGGATCATAAGTGCCGATGAGATAACTGTATTTCTTCATTGCGTTGATCTCGTCGCGCAACTCGGTTACCGCGTTTTTCAACTCGCGTTTCCGCTCGGGCGTCGCTGTTTTTTGTTCCAATTCAACCCGGTGCAGTCGTTCTTCAATTCCGGGCAGGTAGGGATTGAGACGATTTGATTTCTTTCCCCAGCGAAAACTCGTGAACGGTTTGAACGTCGGCGACACACCGTTGCCAGCCGGCACCCGATCACCATCGGAGCCGTCCGCATCCACATCCATATCCGCCTGAAAGAGCAGCGCACGGCGCTTGGTTTCGGATTGTTTCAATGCCAGCACCGTCTGGCAGTCGTAGAAATTGTGCCGTGAAAGAAGCAGGTCGAGCCGATTCAAATTCTCACGCAGCTCGCGCACCTTGGTCTCGTAAAGTTGCGCAAAGAATGGGGAAACCGTTTCGGGTTTGGCCATCGTGGCCAGGCCGGGTAGCAAATTGGCAAGATCCGGACTCACCTTTCCGAGCTCATCCACAGTGCGATTTGGCGTCGGCACCCGCGCGTGCAATTTCAAATCGATGACGTAACTCATTGGGTCGACCCGTTCTTCGGATGCCGCCGCGCCCGGCGCCGTTTCCACCTCGCTCCGCAAGGTGATGCCATTGAACAGCCGCGCGACATCGAACTTGCCGGAGAGCACAGGAGGTCGGGTCGCCGTTGCTGACGCTGACGGCGCCGC
>DATELT010000252.1:0-7540 GCA_035276245.1 Chthoniobacterales bacterium | reverse complement strand
AGGAAGTCGAACAATTGGTTGGCGACAGAAATGGCCAACTCGATGCCTTAAAGGGAAAACAATGGGACGTTTGTATTGATAACCCGACAACGTTGCCCGCCTGGGTGCGCAACGCCGCGCAGGTCCTGAAGGGGAACGTCAACCGTTATGTTTTTATTTCGACCATTTCGGTTTATGCCGATACTAACACCGGTCCGGACGAAAACGCCGCGCTAGCGAAGTACGAAGGGCCCGATCCCTACAAGGA
The DNA here is from genome assembly GCA_035276245.1 of Chthoniobacterales bacterium. Lineage (GTDB taxonomy): Bacteria > Verrucomicrobiota > Verrucomicrobiia > Chthoniobacterales > UBA10450 > AV69. The sequence continues at coordinate 7,293 of DATELT010000252.1, read as the reverse complement.
AACATTGGAAGCGATGAGGGCATCCGGATTCAAGACCTACGGGCCCCTCAAAGCTTTGAGCGAACAAGAGACGCAAAAATGGTTTCCCGGAAAATCACTCATTATCCGGCCGGGGCTGATTGTCGGTCCGCGCGATGAAACAGATCGCTTCACCTACTGGCCGGTGCGAATCGATCGAAGCGGTGAAGTCCTGGCACCGGGTGATCCGAAAGATCCGGTGCAATTCATCGATGGGCGTGATCTCGCGGAATGGACCATTCGTATGGTGGAAAATGGCGAGACCGGAATCTACAACGCCACGGGACCGGCGAAGGAACTCGGTGTCGGCGGCATGCTCGATGGAATCAAAAGCGCGCTGAATTCAAATGCGACATTTATCTGGGCCGATGCGGAATTTCTCAAACAGCAGAAGGTCGAAGCCTGGTCGGACATGCCGGTGTGGGCGGGCGATGACTTGGGAATGTCACGGACGAACATCAGTCGCGCGTTGGCGAAAGGCCTGACATTTCGATCGCTTGCTGATACCGCGCGCGATGCGCTCACTTGGTTCAAAGCGCAAAAGCCGGAACGACAGGCAAAATTACGAGCGGGCCTGACGGCAGAACGCGAGAAAGAAGTACTTACGGCGTGGCACCAGAAATCCGGGTGACGCATGCGCTACCCATGAGCCTATTGCAAAAGATCGTCGATGTTCGCGCGGCCGAAGTTCGCGCACTGTGGCTAGGCTTCGCTTTTCATTTTCTCATTCTCACCGCCTATTACATCGTCAAACCGATTCGGGACAGCATCGCAGCGGGCAATCGACTGGAAACGTTACCATGGATGTTTACCGCGACGCTGATTGTCATGCTGATCGCCAATACGATTTTCGCCGCCATTGTGGCGCGTATGGAGCGGCGAAAATTTATCCCGTTCGCCTACGCTTTCTTTATTTTAGTCCTGGCGCTTTTTTTCATGCTGATGAGAACCGGCTCTCCGGCCCAGCAGGTATGGACCGGGCGCGCCTTCTACGTGTGGGTCAGCGTTTTCAATCTGTTTAATACTGCGATTTTCTGGGCGTTCATGACCGACCTCTTTACCGTCGAGCAAGGCAAACGCCTCTACGCTTTCATTGCGGTCGGCGGAACGCTCGGGGCGATTGCCGGCGCTTACATGACGAAGAATCTTATTCGAGGCATGGGACCGGCAAACCTCGTCGCGATTTCAGCAACACTATTTGCGATTGTCTGTTTTTTGGTGCGGTTTTTCCCAGACAATTTCACAGAGGGAGACAGAGTTGTGACTGCCCAAAGACAACCAATCGGGGGAAGCGCCTGGTCCGGTATCACCCACATCGCCCGCTCGCCTTATCTATTCGGCCTGGCCGCCAGCATCTTGCTTTACACCACCACGTCAACATGGGCGTATTTTCAGCAGACCACTCTCGCCGGCCAAGCGTTAAAGACGAGCACGGATCGGACAGTTTTCCTGTCGAACTTGGAAATCTGGGTGAACACGATCACGCTTTTCGTTCAGATTTTTCTCACCGGTCGTCTTCTGAAGTGGTTTGGGGTGGCGTTCACGCTCATATCGCTGCCATTCCTCAGCATGCTCGGCTTTGCGGCAATGGCGATCGCGCCAAGTCTATCGATGTTGGCGTTCTTCCAAGTAACGCGTCGTGCTGCGGCCTACGCATTGATGCGCCCCTCGCGCGAGATTCTTTTCACCGTTTTAAGGCGCGAAGACAAATACAAGGTTAAAAGCGTCACCGATACGCTCGGTTACCGCGTCGGCGACCAATTAGGTGCCTGGTCGTACGGTGGGCTTGGACCGAATGGACTTGGACTCAGTCTCAACATCATCAGTTGGTTTGCTGTGCCAGTCACGGCTGGCTGGTGCCTGCTCAGTCTTTGGCTTGCGCGTAAACAACAAGCACTCGCGCAGGCTCAGCACCGGGAAATCCCGGAAGTCGCGGTTACGACTTAACGTAAACGCCCAGCAGCGGACGGCGCGACGGCGTTTTCGAGCGAAAATCACTGACAAAACCATTCTGTGTCCGAATCTCGACGTGACCGGCTGCGCGACTCGCGTTGTAAACCAGGACCGAGCCAATCGGTGCCTGATATGGATCATTTACCGGCAATTGTTTGAAACCGAAATTATTGACCAATTCCTGACCGGCTTCTTTGGCGTAGGCAGTCGTCGGACGGGACCTAATTACTCCCGCCGCCAGCAGGGCCTCTTTCACGTAGTGCCAGCATTGCCGACGCGAGTGGGCGTGGGCGCGTTCCTCAGCAATCGTGGCCGCCTGCATTAATTTGGGATCGAGCTTGCGATCAATATTGGCAAAAGGCCGCACGATTTTGTTGGGCTGATACTTATCGACGACATCGACGGAGGTCGTTTTGCCGGAAGCGTCTTTAAAAACAAACTTGGAGGGCTGTTTTGAGGTCGGCGGTGTCGTGGCCGAGGCGGTGGCCGGAAAGAGAACGGCACAGGTTAGTGAAAGAAGCCCTAGGGGGAGGATTTTTCGCATGAGAGCCGCCCCCTATAATGCATTTTGCGGGCCTGACAAGGGATTTTTTGGCAAAAATTTCATAATTACCATATAATGTGTGAAAGGCCACTGGCATCCACAATCCCAGGCACTTCCGATCATTAATTGGGTAGTCCTTTTTACCGGGATGCCCGCCGGGGTTGTTTGCGTCCCGACAGCCCCTTTTGACGACAAATGGCCACGCATTTTGCCCTGCTTTTCGGCCTCCTCATTGTAGCCCCGCTCGCCCAGGCCGCCGAACCGTCCACTCTCGCCCGGGTCACGACCTACTGCCGCGAAGAAGGTCAACTGCGCGCCGCCTCGAACGGCGCGCGTCTGCGGAACGGCCATTGCGCGGTCGATCCAAAAAAAATCCCTTACGGCAGCAAGATTATTTTAGGTAGTGAGGAACTACTTGCCGTTGATACAGGACCGGCCGTGGTAAGCCGAAAAGCAGCCCGTCTGTCAGGTCGCAACCGAGTGGAGCGAGAGGCCATGGTTGTCGATCGGTACTTTGAAACAAGATCACAGGCTCTGGCATGGGAAAAGTCGCACCCGCATTTCATGAAGATACAAATTGTTACACCGGGAACGGTGAAAGCGATGGCTAACAGTTCGCCCTCGCCAGACACCGCGACGCCACGGGTTAGCATATCAGTTGCACCGCCCTGTGGCATGTTGCAAGCGGGCCAGCGGATAGGCAGTTCTTCTCCTCCTCTGCAACCGACTCTTCCAGCCGGGGATTCATCTATCTGTGCTTTCTCTGAATCCTTCCTAAGCGCTATCCGTAGCGCTCGCCGACGAACAGGCGGCGACTGGTCCTTTGCAGAAGTGAAGAAAAGCCGTGGGCCTCTGGAGTCCTTACGTCTCTCCTGGCTGCAAATAGGCTAACGGCTTATTGCCGGTATTTGCCGCGGAAGTGGCATCGTGCCTGTATCTTTTGGACGGCGTCTTTGCTTGCAAGAGATGTCGGCCCAACAGAGCTTTCGCTCGCGTGTCGCAGGAATTTCTCATTCGCCAGGCCACCCTCGACGATGTTGCTGTAATCGGCTGGCATCGCGCCCGCATGTTTCAGGACATGGGTCTGGTGCCAGACGAATTATTCGAATCGTCCCGCAAAAAGGCGCTGGATCGTGTGAGCAAAGCTCTCGCTTCCGGAGATTACTTCGGCTGGCTCAAAAGTGAACCTAAGGCACCGCAAAAATCCTCGCTGGCGCCGGCGTGATTATTCGAATAGTTCCGCCGTTTCCGCATCGCCATGAAGGTGGCCGAATCACAATCGGCGAAGGTCGCCAGGGACTAATCGTTAACGTCTTCACCGAACCGGATTGGCGCCGGCGTGGGATCGCGAAACTCTTAATGAAAGAGATCATCGCGTGGTCCCGCGAGCAGACTCTCGACGACCTCGTTCTTCACGCCTCCGACGGCGGCCGCAGGCTTTACGAACAGCTCGGCTTCGTGCTGACTAACGAGATGCGATTACGCGGCGACCGGTGGCCAAGCTGATTGCCCGTTAGGGCACCGCCGGCAGCCAGCCTCCGGTGGCTTGGCGCGGCGTGATATCGCCTGCATACGTCACCCAGGCTGCAAGTGCGCTGCGTTCCGGAGGACTCACAGATTCCGACACGGGAGCAAGACGAAGTTCCGGCGTTCCCGAACTCATCTTTTCGTGAACAAGCGAGAGAACAACGAAATCGTGCCGTAAACTGCGACCGTTGTTTTCACCGGCGCGCACGTTGACGTTTATGCCGAAGCCAAGACGGGCGAGATAGACTTCGAACTGACCGGAAGCCCCGTTGGCCGGTTCGAACGAAATCATGACCGCGCTGCTATCTTGGACGGTAGCTTTCAAGACTCCGGGCGCTGCGTCATTTACCACTGGAATAGTTGTGTTTCGCCATTCGCGACCATTCAAAACGAACGCTGGAGTGTAAACAGTCTCTGCCTTCCAGTTTTCGGCATATGTTTGTTGTCGCTTCGTCCACTCCACGGACGCAAACGGGTCTTTCCAGCCGAGACGATCCCAGTAATTGACATGAAAGGCGACCGGCACAAACTCGCGCCAAAGACGTGAATCGTTTACAAGTCGGCTCAAACTGGCCTCGGCCGGTGGACAACTGCTGCAGCCCTCAGAAGTAAATAACTCCAGCAGCTGCACTTTTTTTGGCCCCGATTCAAAAGTGACAGGATCCGCGGCCATTTGAAGAACGGAACTGAGAAAGCTGACACTAAAAACAAGTAAACAATGTTTCATTGATTTTTGCGTTGAAGACGCAGCTTCTCACAAAGCGAGGCTCTCCTGTTTTGGTGCCGATGCTTCCGCTGTGATTCCGCTAAATTTCTTCATCAGGTCGTCGAGCTTGGCGATGTAGTAATCGATGTTTTCGTCGCGATTTTGGGGATCGAACTCGCTCGCCAGCTTCGCCGCCTCATAGGCAGCGACCTTTTTTGGCGTCGCCCTAATATAGTAGCTGATCTGATCGCCCGGTTTGTAGTTACGGCCGCTCGCCAAGGCCAGCTCGTATGCGGCGGCACGGTTCCGGGCCGAGCCGGCAATTTTTCCCCGATATTTTTCCAGCGAATCCTGGAGCGTATCGGTCTTCATCAGCATTTCGATTGGCATTTCACGATCCCGGATTCGTTTCTCGAACCGATTACGCAATTCTCCAATTTCCTCGCCCTTCCCTTCCATGATCCGTTTGATCATTTCTTCCAGGAAGACGCGTTGGAATTTCTCCAATCCGCGGGATTTGAGGGCGCCGCCTTTAATAATCACGTCGCCTCCACCGGTGAGGAGCGCGTAGTTCTTGGCCTTGTAACTGAACATCGCGTCGAATTGTTCATCGAACTCGACCTCGATTCCTGGCGGTAGTTCCTTCGCTAATCCCCTTTGTAATTCGTCGATTTGTGCTGTAGCCGGAGTCGCTGACCCCGGTTTTGCTATAGAGGCGGCCGTGTCGGCCGCATTGCGCTTCGTTTTTGCGGGCGACACGGTCCGAGCCGGACTGGCATTTGCCCCTACATCAGGTTTTGGCGGAATGAAATAGATCCCGTCGGTATCGACTTCAATCACGTGTGCGCCGCGTTCCTTCAGCCAGGCAATCATCTTCTGCAACAAATCGCGACCGATTTGGGTGACCCGCGCCGCCGCATCGAAGTCAGCAAAGTGTCCCTGCGCGAAGCCGAGGTAGCCGTAGAAGCTGTTGATCAAAATTTTGAAGGTGTTTTGCAACGCTTGAAGATGATGCCACCGCCGCCGGTCGACTTGCCTGCCGACCAACTGCATTTGCGCCTTGGCTTCGAGCCGGAATTTGCGCAAGTCCGTCAGCAAATGCCGAAAGATTTGAAGCTGATCGGTTACCGGAAAGCAATCGAACTGCAGCATGATCGACGGGTAAAGCGAAGCGACATCGCAGTGCCAGACATTGCGCGCCACTCCGGTGAAATAGATAGAGGTAAAGCCGCCTTCGAAACTCATTGCCAACGGCATTTCCGGAATGCTGTGGCGCTGCCGCAGATATTCTCGCAAAAAGAGCGCGTTGATCCGGGTGGCGTTGCCACGCACGATCACGTCCTGGTAATTGTAGGGAAAGATTTGCGCCTGGATGAAATAGCTCGGGCTCAGTAACTCGGCCACCGCCTGGGTTTCGCGCACGGCACAAAGCGCGCGTTGCCGGAAACGCTCATCGTAATTGAGATAAGCGCGCTGAAGTTCCTTGCCGGTCAGAGTCGATAGTTCAGCGCTGTCGCAAAATCCAAAATGCTGCGCGACATCCACTCGCTCGAAACCGGTGAGTGTGCGCATGCCGACGTCATAAAATTGCGCGAGCAAAAACGTATCGACGAAATGGCGGCCATCCACTTGGAACTTCGGATAGTCGATCGTTTTCTCGGCGATTTGCAAGCGCGATGGGCGCGAACGAAGGAATCCGCCACTCCGGCCCCAATCCAGTTTGACTTTCGCCTTGCGTGACCGCGCTACTAGGCATGGCAGATCGAACCGGAAAAGATTGTGCCCTTCGATCACGTCGGGATCGCGTTCCTTAATAATTGCGGTGAGTTGTTTGAGCGCGTCGTGTTCGGATTCCTCCGGCTTCGCGGGATCGACCACGATTAGTTGTTCCCAGCCGCTGTTGTCGGACAAGGCGATGCTAGCGATTGGATTTTGCGATGCCTCGGCCAAATCGTTTTCTCCGGTCGGGGATAGTACTTCCAGCTGGATCCGCTTCAGCTCTTCAAACGGCAATTGCTTAAATAATGTGCGCCCAGTGGCGCTGAGATAATGCTGCACCGGATCGCTCAGCGCGAAAAAGTTGCGGCCCGCTTTCTTTAATCCGTTACGCACCGCGATCAGCCCTTTCCAGTTATCGACGGTGACGAGCCAGTTGTATTTGAGATCGCCCGCGAGCTTCTGTGCATTCTCCAGCCCGAGATCAGTGATATCGCCATCGGTCCAGACGAAGGGATGAAACGGCTCAACTTCGACGGTCGTGCTGCCATCTTTCTCGCGTCGATAAACGCGCACCGTGCCGGTGTCGCCGAGTTCGATCGCGACGATGCGCGACGTCTTGTCGGCACCGAAAAGAAGCTCGTTATCCTCAAAAGCCATCCCGCAAATTCATCGATTCCGCTCGAAATGCCAAAGATCAGTTGTAGGAGGATAGGCATCCAGCCTGTCGACAATCAAAACGGCGAACTGAAAGCTCGCCGGCCAGGTCAGGCTGGAAGCCTAACTTCCGTTGTCTTCCACCGTTTGCTGCACCCGCTGAATCATCGCT
>DATELT010000251.1:0-3662 GCA_035276245.1 Chthoniobacterales bacterium | reverse complement strand
CAAAAATTCTTCGCCGTCGCGCCGGGTGAGATTTGCAACAGAACAAAGAGCGCGTTCGCCCCACAAATCGCGATAAGGAAAAGCCGGGATATCGCTCATGTGAATTCCGGCGGAAATTACCATCCCGCCTTTCTCGAGATGGCGCAGCGCGACCGGCATGAGCGCCCCGACAGGCGCGAAGATGATGGCGGCATCCATCTTCTCCGGCGGCGCTTGATTGGAACCGCCGGCCCAGGTTGCGCCAAGACGTTGCGCAAATTTTTGTGTTTCGATATCTCCCGGGCGTGTGAACGCGAAAACTTTTCGGCCTTCAAAACGCGCAACCTGACAGATGATATGCGCCGCGGCGCCGAATCCGTACAGGCCGACTCGCTTCGGATCGCCGCATTTGCGCAACGCGCGAAAACCGATCAACCCGGCGCACAACAAGGGAGCTGCGGCAACGTCTTCGAATTCGCCGGAAATGGGAAAACAAAAGCGCGCGTCGGCTACGACAAATTCGGCGTAACCGCCGTCGATGTTGTAGCCGGTAAAACGGGCACGATCGCAAAGATTTTCGCGACCGGACCGGCAGAACTTGCATTCACCGCAGGTCCAGCCGAGCCATGGAATGCCGATGCGATCGGCTTCGCGAATTTTTTTTACGTCGCGTCCTATTTCTTCGGCGCGTCCCACGATTTCGTGTCCGAGAACCAGCGGCAATTTCGGCTCCGGCAATTCGCCGTCGACAATGTGGAGGTCGGTCCGGCAAACGGCGCAGGTCGAAACGCGCACGAGGATTTGTCCGGCATCGGGGCGCGGTTTGGGAACGTTGCGCAATTGCAGCGGTTGTTTGGGCGCATCGAGGACCATTGCGCGCATGATTGAAAAATAGCGGAAGTTCTTCATTTCTGTCGAGGGCGAGCATCTTTCTGTAGCAGCACATAAGAGTCTGAAGGGCGCCACGCTGTATGTAAGTCCGATTCGAACCGCTCGAACTTTGGGACACGATAGCGCGCGTCCCTCCAATGATGTGGCGAAAAGCTTGCGCCAAGTTAAAAGGGCTGGTGTAGAGTTTGCGGGATGATTTCGATCAATAAGGAGGCGCTGACCGACAAAATTCTGGCCGGAGAGCGGATTACACCCGACGACGCGCTCTTATTATATGAATGGCCGCTGGAGGAGCTGGGCGCGTTGGCCGATCAGCGCCGGCGATTAGCCAAGCGATCGTCCTACAACGGTTCGGGCGACGAAATCGTTACCTACATCGTCGATCGCAATATCAATTACACCAATGTCTGCAATGTTTACTGCAAGTTCTGCGCTTTTTATCGCACCGAAAAGGACGACGACCATTACGTCATCACATTCGAGCAGCTGGATCAAAAGTTGGATGAACTTTGCGCTGTCGGCGGTGTTCAAATACTGATGCAGGGGGGACATCATCCGAAGCTGAGCTTCGAATGGTATATCGATTTGCTGCACCACATCCGTGCGAAATATCCGCAGATCAATATTCATGGGTTCAGTCCGCCGGAGTTTCAGCATTTTACGGACGTTTTCGGAATGCCGTTGCGGGAAGTGATCACGAAATTCAAAGAAGCCGGCCTCGGTTCGATCCCCGGTGGTGGCGGTGAAATTTTGGTCGACCGGGTGCGCCAAAGAATTTCGCCTCTTAAAATCAAGAGCGACGAATGGCTGGAGGTGATGCAGGTCGCGCACGAACTGGGATTGAAATCAAGCGCGACGATGATGTTCGGTCACGTCGAAACTGTCGCGGAGCGAGTGGAACATTTGCAGCGGATTCGCGAACAGCAGGACCGCAGTGGTGGCTTCACCGCCTTCATCTGCTGGAGCTTCCAGCCAGAGAACACGGTTTTGAAAGTGAAACACAAGACGAGCGTGGCGGAGTATTTGCGGACGCAGGCGCTGGCCCGGATTTTTTTGGACAACATCGAGAATATCCAGAGCTCGTGGGTGACGCAGGGGCCTGGGATTGGACAGGTAGCATTAAAATTTGGAGCCAACGATTTCGGGAGTGTGATGATGGAAGAAAACGTGGTAAGCAGCGCGGGAACAACGTTTCGGCTGGACGCGCAACAAATCGAAAGCCTCATCCATGAAGCGGGGTACGAGCCGCGCCGCCGCAACAACTGGTATGAATTGCTCACTTAGATCAGGCGTCCAGAGGCTTGCATCGATTTGCCCCTTGACGATAATCAGCTCCCTGTGAAGTAATACACCGCATCTCCCCCGTCGCGGCCCCGAAGAAGTCCCGAAATGTTTTATAATTCGATACGCCGCCGTTTGGGATGGAAATCCTTTGCCGTCTTTCTCGGCGGCGCCATGGCCTTGATGGCAAGGGCGCAATCGCCGCCAGATGCCGCCCACCAAGGGCCGCCAGTTGTCCGCTCGATCGACGTTCAATACACTGGGCCGGTCACAGTCAGCCGGGAGCGAGTCCTGGCACAGATGCGGACGAAGGTTGGACGGCCTTATTCAGAATTAGTGGCCGAGGACGACATCCGAACCATTTATGCCACCGGGCATGTGGAGAATGTCCGCATTTTCGGCCAACCATACGGTGACGGCGTAAGAGTGATCGTGGCGATACAAACGCGGACGATGCTGAATGAAATTCAAATCGACGGCGCAACTCGGATTAAGCCGAAGAAGTTGCGCAAGGATATTGGCGTGAAACTGAACACGCCGTTGAAGGAAGAGGATTTGGAAAAGGGCCGGGAAAAGCTCGTCGAGATTTATCAATCGCACGGGTTCACCGACATCGATGTGCAGTTTCACGTTGAGCCGATCGATCCCACCCGCGGCACTTCTCGCGTCGTTTACACCATCCATGAAGGAGTAAAAGGGGCGATCAGTCGGATTATTTTCGAAGGCAACACTCACTTTTCTCAGCAGATACTGCGGAAACAGATGAAGACCAAAGGTAAAACGATCATTTCCGCTTTGGATAAATCTGGTCGCCTGGATGAAGCCCAATTGCAGGAGGACGTCGAGAAAGTCCGCGAGTTTTACCAGAATCACGGTTACATCGACATGGTGGTGCGAGACGTTCGCAAAGAGCGGATGAGCAATGGTGGCTTGCACATCGTGATCGCGATCGACGAGGGACCGCAGTATCACGTCGGCAAACTGAGCTTCGTCGGCTACAAAGCGACGACTCAAGAAAGATTGCGGGCGGTAGTGAAAACCAAAGAAGGCGCGGTTTACTCGGCCAAGGCAATCAAGGATGATGCCAAAGCGATCGCCGACAATTATGGCAGCGGCGGCTATGTTGATCTGACGGTCGTGCCGGAAAGTTCAACGCCGCATAACGGATTAATTGATCTGACCTATCGAATTGATGAGGGTCGGCAGTCCTACGTCGACCATATCAATATCTCTGGAAATTCGCGGACGAAAGACAAGGTGATTCGACGTGAAGTGCTGATCACGCCGGGTGATATTTTCAACACCGTGCGAGTAGAGACGAGCAAAAAGCGCCTGGATAATCTTGGCTATTTCAGCAAGGTCGACGCTTTTCCGGTCGACACCGGCGTAGAAGGACAAAAGAACCTTGACATTCTGGTGGAGGAAAAGCGGACCGGTTCGCTTAACTTCGGTGCCGGGTTCAGCACGGTCGATAGTCTGGTTGGATTCGTTGAGCTGACGCAGGGAAATTT
>DATELT010000250.1:0-5324 GCA_035276245.1 Chthoniobacterales bacterium | reverse complement strand
AGAGGGAGCACCCTTAGTCAATGGCGCCTATCTTCGGCACTCGCAGAAATAGCTATAAAATGGCTACAAGGCGCATCATACTAGGCATTTAACAGCCCATTCACACCGCGGCGACATTCCGGGCCGTGCGAGGACGCGTGCGTTCGACCAAAATCGCCGTTACGCTCTTGCGTGTGTGCGCTCCGTAACCGCGCCGTCAAGGTCCGCTGCGACAATTCCGATTCTGCGCGAGTTGCTGCAACATGGATGCAAAAATAATTTTTTGGCAGGTAATCGCAGCTTATGTCTTCGCCCTGGGCGGCGGCGCCGTCAGCACCTCCCTTCACTTATCGCACAAACCCCTCTGCGCTTTGATTAGTTTTGCCGCCGGCACTCTGCTCGGCGTTACGTCTTTTGCCATCCTGCCAGAAAGCCTGGCAACAAGCCGATGGTGGATGGTAGCGATTGCGTTCGTCACCGGTTACGCCCTCTTTTTTCTCATCAGCAAATATGTGCACCACGTTTGTCCGGCATGCGCGGCCAGCCATTTTGATGAGGATGCGGCGCGTCGCTTCAGCCAGATTGCGACAGCCTTGATCGTAGCCCTGTCGATTCATAGCACGACGGATGGCATTGCCCTGGGTATCGGACGGGAAATTCCCGTCGCCACGGCTGCGAACTGGTCCTTGTTCCTGGCTCTTTGCATTCATAAATTTCCTGAAGGATTCGCGTTGGGCAGTCTTTTGATCGGCGCTGCTTTCCCTCGGCTTACTGCGCTCGGTTGGGTTGCGACAGTGGAAGCGGCCACACTTCTCGGCGGAGCGATTGGATTCTTCTTTCTCGCTAACGCGACCGTCTTTTGGCTCGGCCTCATCATGGCTCATATCGGCGGCGGATTTTTCTATCTCGCCGCCCACGCCGTTCTGGGAGAAATGGTAAAGCACGGAAAACAATTGGTGATAACGAGCTTTTGCGCCGGCGTCGCGGTCATCGGAATTCTCAACATTTGCTTGAGAATACTCGCTTCCTAGCGATTAGCATTCCTCCTCGTGCATTCGTTTCACTACCGGGACGGCCGCCTATTCGGCGAGGATGTAGATCTTACGGTGGCTGCGGAGAAATTCGGCACCCCGCTCTATATATATAGTGCGGCGACCACGCTCGATCACTACGCCCGGCTCGATGCCGCACTCGCGACGCTCGATCATCTCATTTGTTATGCCATCAAAGCGAACTCGAACCGCGCCATTCTGAAATTGCTCGCGGACGCCGGTGCGGGTTTCGACATTGTTTCCGGGGGCGAACTGTTTCGCGCGCTCAAGGCCGGTGCCGACCCGGCGAAATGCACCTTTGCCGGCGTCGGAAAAACGCGTGAGGAAATCGAACACGCGCTCGACCGTGGAGTTTATTCATTCAACGTCGAGAGCGAAGCCGAGCTCGACTACATCAATGCGATCGCATCAGGGAAAAGCCAGCGTGCGCCAATTGCGCTGCGGCTAAATCCCGATGTTGCAGCGGAGACGCACGCCTACATCTCTACGGGCAAGAGTGAGAATAAATTCGGAATCGCACTCGACCGCGCCACGCAAATTTATGAGCGCGCGAGCAAGATGCCGGGTGTCGCCATTCGCGGGATACAGATGCATATCGGTTCGCAGATCACCACGGCGAAGCCGTTCGCGGCTGCGATCGACAAAGTCTCGCCGCTGGTGCGCGAACTGAAATCGAAATACCAAATCGAATTCTTCAGCATCGGCGGCGGTATGGGAATCATTTACCGGCGCGCGCTCGAGAGCGGATCCGGTAAGTGGTGGCATGAGCACGGCGGCGAACCATCTGCGTTCAGTATTCGCGATTATGCCAACGCGATCGTGCCGCCACTGCGTGAGCTCGGTGTTCGCATCCTGGTCGAGCCCGGTCGCTTCCTTGTTGGCAACGCCGGGGTGTTGCTGACTCGCGTCCTTTATATCAAAGAAACAGCGCAGAAGAAATTCGCAATCATTGACGCCGGAATGAACGATCTGATCCGGCCAGCGCTTTACGAGAGCTATCACCAAATCGTACCCGTGGTGCAATCTGGAGGGACGGGCGCTGTCCCGTCCCAAAATTTTCGGGACAACACGGAGGTCGTCCCTCCAACGCAAAAGGTCGACATTGTTGGGCCGGTGTGTGAGAGCGGCGATTTTTTTGCCCAGGACAGGGAGATGCCGGAACTGCGTCCCGGCGATTTACTAGCGGTCATGAGCGTGGGCGCCTATGGATTTGTCATGGCGTCCAATTACAATTCACGCCCATTCCCGGCGGAGGCATTGGTCCACGGAGACCGGGTCGCACTGATTCGTAAACGTCAGACTTTGGAAGATCTCACACGCGACGAGATCGATGCGTGAATGCAGTGAATCTGGGAGGAACCTTCGATGGTCGCGGCACGGAAATCCCTCCTACGTTGGTCTGAGTTGCAGAAAACGGCGTGTGCATAAATAGTGCTGCTCCAAAATTCATGACAAAACGGTTCCTCCCGGTCGCTGTCCTACTTGCGCTCGCGTTCATCCGGCCTATTTCGGCGGCGAAAATCCCGCAAGGCGAATGGATTATCGTCGTTGGCGGCGTCTCCATGCATCAGTGGGAGAAGTACAAGACCCAGCCTCACGATCATTGGTGGGCGAATTTCGTACACGCCGCCCGGATCCGAACGCAACAGCTTCGAACAGAGTTGGGCGACAATGCGATGATTACCTGGCTGGTTTACAAGCCGGGTTACATTGAACGCGGAAAACAGGATGGCGCGGACCTGATCGCAAATATCGATTCCGTCCGTGACGCTTATCATCTCAATCTCGTTTATTTCTATAAGAACGGGCAGGTGATCGATTACCTCAATAACGGCCAGCCGCGCACTGAATTAAAGATCGCTGGCTTCGAATATTTCGGGCATTCGAACAAAGCCTGCTTCATGTTCGACTACAGCAACGTGGTCGACAGCTCCTCAAAGGCATGGATGCACGAGGACGAGTTGAAGCAGATCGACCGCCGTGTCTTCGCCAGGGGCGCATTCGTCAAAAGCTGGGGTTGCCATACCGGCGAACAAATGAGCAAATACTGGTACGACGCGACCGGCACCCGGATGTGGGGCGCAATCGGCAGAACGCAATTCATGGACGACGAATTGCCCATTCTCATTTCCGAGGGTGGGAAATGGGTCAACTGAATTGCGGAGGGTGGATTGACACCAGCGGCGCGTTATTTCAAACCATTTGCGAAGAGCACCCGTTCGCGCTCCACTTTTGCGCCACGGGCAAGGAAGAAGTCGCGTAACTGCGGCGTGTAGTAGCTGCCAGACACGCCCGGATTGAGCGCAAAGTACATCTTGCCCCCCGGAGCCACGTGCCGGTCACGCAGATCTTCCAGAAAAAAATTCCATTCGCCCGGGCCCCAGCGCTCTTCGCCGTTCTGGACGGTATCGAAAGCAATTGAGAACGCTGTTATCCAGTCGAAGCGGGGTCCGAGATCCGGCAGTGGTTCAAACGGCTTGATTCGCCACACAATTCGCGGCACCTCGAAGAGTTCTGTCAGCTCGCAATACAAAGCATGCTCGCCGGTGTCCAAGCCAAGGACGTCGTGGCCGAGCCGCTTCAAAATGTAGAGAAAGAATCCGCCCCCACACCCGAGATCAAGGACATGCTGTCTTGCCACGCGATGCAACCGGAGGTCTTGCACGCGTTCACGATTGAGGCGCAGGTAATGATCCACATCAGTATATTTCGCGAACCCGCGCGGCACGTCCCGATAGCGCGCCTGGATTTCGCGTAAGCGCGCCTGATCGAGGTCGGCCACAATCGGGCGGAGTGGCAAGGGAAAGAGATAACGTTGCGCGCGCCGCCAGGCACGCTCGTAGGTAACCGGGTCTGCCAGTTTGCCGACCTTATGGACAGTAATCATGGCGCAAATGTCAGTTCCTGGTGGACAAAATTTTGTCCTTAGTCATGGCGAATAAAATGCAACGCACCGATTTGTCGCGAAAACGAAGTCGCAGCTTCCATGAGCTGCCAAGTTGTCGCATCAGAAACGCGCTGTCTCAATAGCCTGGCCTTTATTCGGGAGGGCGTCCGCGCTGTAATGCTAAGTCCGGCTCGGACCGCCCAAAAATTTTCGGACGTGACCGCTTCGGTCGGCTACGGCGCGGCAAAAGCGCGTGTCCCCCAGTCACAAAAAAGGCTCCCCGCCCTTTTCAGGCAGGTAGCATGTATTGCCGCAATCGGTTAGCTCGGATCGTGCTACAGCCGTTTCGCTGCACTCAGTCCGGCGATAAACAAGATCAGGCACACAGCCAGGAATAGGAAAAACAAAAACTTCGCAATTCCCGCTGCCGCTGCGGCGATGCCGGTAAAACCAAAGAGCGCCGCGACCAGCGCAACTACCAAAAATATAACCGCCCAACGCAACATAGTAATTCCCCCTCCTTTTTGAGAATCGCAATTCATCAGATTTTTGCGCGCATGCGGGGTGTGCCAGGTCGCATTGGAGAAGCGAGCTCTGGGTGCCCGATGTGTCCGAGGGGCTTGTAGCGATTGCGGAGCCGCAGAGCTCCGCTCTCCATCTGTAGCCACGGTCCTTGGCCGCGGCATGATTGATTTACAACGTCGCCAATTCGCGAATCAAATTCGGCCCGCGATAAATGAAGCCGGTGTAAATCTGTAACAGGTGCGCGCCCGCTTCGACTTTCTCCCGCGCCGATTCGCGATCGAGAATTCCGCCGCATCCGATGATCGGAATCTTTGTCTTTTGAGCGATGTGCCGAATGATCGCGGTTGATTTTTTCTGCAAGGGCGCGCCGCTCAGTCCTCCTTCTTCGTCGGGAGTGATGCCAGAATGATCGAGCGTGGTGTTGGTGGCGATAACTCCCGAAACATTGTTGGCCTCACTGACCCTGATAACCTCATCCAGCGCCGACGGCTCCAGGTCGGGTGCGATTTTTACCAGCAGCGGCAGCTTTCCGCGCTCGGTATTGATGCCGCGCAACAAACTATCCAATCTCTCGCCTGCATGCAATTCGCGTAAGCCCGGCGTATTCGGTGAACTGATATTCAGGGCAATGTAATCGGCATACGCACGCAGTTTGCGAAAAGAAAATAGATAATCTTCCACGGCCCTCTCGATCGGGGTAACACGGGATTTTCCAATATTGATCCCCACCGGAATACCCGGCCAACGACCGCGCTCACGCAGTTTCGCCAGACGATTGGCAATTATTTCGGCACCGTCGTTGTTGAAGCCGAGACGGTTGATCAGCGCATTTTGTTTTGGATAACGAAAAATTCTCGGACGCGGATTGCCCGGCTGCGCCT
>DATELT010000249.1:0-3669 GCA_035276245.1 Chthoniobacterales bacterium | reverse complement strand
CATGGCCCTAAGCTCCTTAGCGGAGAGCCATAACTACTGAGCGGTTTCCAATTCCTTCACCGCTTCGTGGATTTCGCGGGCTTTCCCTTCATCGATTTCCAAAATATCCACCAAATCCTGCACGACGGCGTCACGCAATCCCTCGAGATTGGTAAAGCCCGATTTCACCAGTGTCGTCGCCTGTTCCTCGGTGATAGGCAGTGCCGCGAGCAACGCCTGGGCCGCCTGCGCCACCTTCTGCTCGACTGCGGTCGTCGCTGACGTGTCCTTTTGAATGTTAATTTCCCATCCGGTCAATCGCGACGTCAGCCGCGCGTTTTGACCTTTCTTTCCGATGGCGAGCGAGAGCTGATCTTCATCTACCGCGATGGTCACGCTTTTCTTTTCCGTGTCGAAAGTCAGATTCTTTACTTTCGCCGGTTTCAAAGCCTCGAGCACAAATTCCTTCGGATCTGAGCTCCAGCGAATGATATCGACCTTTTCGTTGTTCAGCTCGCGCACGATGTTTTTTACTCTCGATCCACGCATTCCGACGCATGCGCCCACCGGATCGACTTTGTCGTTCGCGCTCCAGACCGCGATTTTTGTCCGATAACCAGCTTCCCGCGCGATTCCGCGAATCTCAACGGTGCCATCGGCAATTTCGCTGACCTCGAGTTCGAACAATCGCCGCACAAAATTTGGATGACTGCGTGAGACAATGATTTCCGGGCCGCGGATGCCATTATCGACCGCCACGACGTAAGCACGGAGTCGATCGCCGACGTTATAATCTTCCACCACCACGCGTTCGCGCTGCGGCATAATTGCTTCAAACTTTCCGAGATCGAGAACTACGTCCGACCGATCGAATCGCCGCACTGTTCCACTCACGATTTCACCGGCCCGATCCTTGAACTCCTCGTAGATCATTTCCTTCTCGACTTGCCGGATGCGCTGCATCATGGCCTGCTTCGCGGTCTGCGCGGCGATGCGGCCGAAGTTTTTCGGAGTCACTTCCACCTCGATGACGTCACCGACCTTTGCGTCAGGCTTGATTCGACGAGCGCCAGGCTCCGAAATCTCATCCTGCGGGTTCGAGACTCGGTCGGCTACGATCAGATTGGCGAGGGCACGGATCTCACCGGTCTTGGGATTAATATCGATGCGCAGTTCGCGCGAGGCGCTCACGCTTTTCTTGGACGCGGAAAGCAATGCATTGGAGACCGCTTCGAGCAAAACCTCCCGCTTAATCCCGCGCTCGCGCTCGAGATAATCCAGCATTGCAATAAATTCCGCGTTCATCAAAAATAATTGCAGACCGCAAGACAAAAAAGAGTGGGACACCAGCTCCCACTCCAACGCCGCACGGTCTAGAGTCCTTTATTCTAATTTAGTACCGCTTTCCGTCAAGATGACGGTGTTGTTGCGCTCCGCAGAGGGGCAGGTCTTTGCGATGTCGGTTCCCAAAAGCTCAAAACTCCATTGGATGTCCAAGCAACGCGCTTCGCTGCGTCCTTGATCGTTTGGCATTTGCCGATCAACCTTGCGCGATGGTGACCGGCCGACTCGGGCGACGGACTTGGCGGAAAATTCTTCTCGAGAAGTGGTGGCAGAGGCGTCGCACCCACATCGTATTGTTCGTGTGGGCGGCGATCTATTTGCCCGGCCTGGGGTCACTTGAAATTAAGGGGGAGGAAGGACGGCGAGTTTTGCCAGCGGTGACGATGCTGCAAACCGGCAACTACCTCGTACCGTACGTCGGGAGCGAGCCGTACTTTCGCAAACCGCCATTAGTCAACTGGATTGCAGCCGCTTCGTTCAAGGTCACAGGATTTCGCACGGAATGGACGGCTCGGCTTCCTTCGGCACTGGCGATTCTCGCTGTTGCGCTCGCGTTTGTTACCCGTGGGCGACGTGCGCTCGGGAGTACCGGATCGCTTCTCGCCGCGCTGATCTGGCTGGTCAATGCCGGCAACATGGAAAAAGGCCGCCTCATCGAAATCGAAGCCATCTACGTATCGTTAACTGCGCTCGCTTTCATCTTTTGGATCGCGGCGTATCGGGCGGAGAAGACAGGAGCGCAGCTATGGCTTTTTCCGGCAATTTTTCTTGGCCTGGGCATGCTTGCCAAAGGTCCGCTTCCGCATTTGCTCTTTTTCTACGGACCGGTCGTCGCGGTGCTCTGGAACGATCGCAAGCTCTCGCTCCTGGCAAAACGTGAGCACGGCACCGCGCTCATTATCATGTTTGGAATGTTCGTGGCCTGGGCGCTACCGGCGTTTTTGCTCTCTGATTGGGGACGCGTCGCGAGGGTCTGGTCGCGCCAATACACTGGCCGCGTTTCCGGCGGCGACTTCCAATTCTCCTCATGGATCATGAACGTTCCGCACGGTCTCGTTTATTTTCTGCCGTGGTTGCCGCTGGCATTCCTTCGGTTCGACCAACCGGTGGAATTGCGCCGTCGTCACTACGCGCTCTTGATTGGAATCGGCGTTCCCTTTACCCTGGTTAATCTGATTCCAGGCGCGTTACCGCGATTCGCCATGCCGGCGCTTGGACCCGCGTCGTGGTGGTTGGGCGAGTTGTTGGCACACGACAATCTGCGCTGGCCGCAGTGGCTCTCCGGCAGAACATTCGCGCGGCGGTTGCGAAATAGGATTGTGGTCGTTTTCGTCGTGCTGGGTTGTTTTTGGGGTTTGGTCTACGGTCTGATTGCAACGCCTTTCTTGCGTAAGCACGAAAAGGTTCGGCAACACGCGCGGCAGATCGACGCCATTGTCCCAACAAATATTCCGCTCTATGCAGTTAATCCAAAATACCAGCCTTATCTGTTTTATGTGCGGGCGCCCATTCGCTATGTCAGCACTATTGAACAACTGCCGATTGACACGAAATTTTTCCTGGTGCAGAGGGCCGACGAGGAAGAAGCGCAAACGACTAAGCACTGGTCGCCGAGCCGAACCCAGATGGTGTTGCGGATTAAAGATTATCGCGAAAACGAGGAGGTCTTGTTCTCCGTGCCATCTCCGCGCTGAGCCGCGGCCAGAGGGTCCTGTAGCGCCCATGGGTTGCAGTTGACAACGGCTGGCAACGGTCTTGCTTAGAAAATGAGATCGTTAGCCTGCTAACGATTCGTCAGACCTCCTATGAAGAAGTTCGATCCCGAAACCTTCGGACCGCTGCTCGGCGGGACGGCCAGGGCCTGGCGGATGAAGCTCGATCAGCGGCTGAAGCCGATGGGACTGAGCCAGGCGAAATGGCGCACCTTAATCCATCTTTCCCGGGCGCCCGAACCGCTAACCCAATCTCAGATTGCGGAACGTACCGGCATTGAAGAGCCAACCCTGGTCAGTTTGCTACATCGCCTGGAAAAAGAAGGATGGGTTGTGCGTAAGCATTCAGCATACGATCGCCGATGTAAGACCGTGCATTTGCAACCTCGAACCCAGCGCGTGATAAATCGGATTAATGCGACCGCACTGCAGTTGCGGCGCGAGTTGATTGAAGATATTCCAGCACGCGACATGGAGGTTTGCATGCGGGTGTTGAATCATGTGCGGGAACGAATCGATTGCGCACCCGGGGCGAATGGAAACAGAGGGAAACACAAATGAGCACGCTGGCTGACGTAAATACCGCGATGCGGGAGCGTGTCACACACCTTGAACGACGTTATGGTCGCAAGCG
>DATELT010000248.1:0-2547 GCA_035276245.1 Chthoniobacterales bacterium | reverse complement strand
CAGTTCGGTCTTCGAGCGAAGAGCGCTCAGAAAATCGTCACCTTTGACCAGAAAACCTGCGCCCTCCAGCCGGTCGATTACATCGGAAAACCATTGCAGCGTTTTTTGTCGGCTGTTTCGTAGGCAAAGTCTTCCACGATGAGTCGTCCTCCGACGACCAGGCTGTTGGCAGCTCGCTGTACTGCTTTGTCCAATGGGTGCATGTGGTGAAGAGAGCGAGTGAAAAGGACGGCGTCGAACTGTCCGTCCTCAAAATCGGGCCAGGCGGCGATTCGAGCGTCAACGCCCAATCCCCGCGCAGCGGCGATAGAATCGGCGTCATTATCGATCGCGATGAGAGAGACTCCATCCCGAGCCAGGCTCGCCGCCAGTTCGCCCGATCCACAACCGATCTCCAGCACGCGCCGGGCACCTGCCGGAAGCGATCGTTTAATGAAATCTCGAGTAAACTGAGTTTCGAATTTCATCCACGTTCCTTCGAACTCGCCGCTTGCGCTTCTGCGCTCAAGATTTATTTAGTCAGGCGCGTTTCCTGCCTGCATCTCTTCTGTGCCATCGACTGCCGCAAATCTAAACCTGGTTGTGACCGGAGGCGCCGGTTTTATCGGCTCGAATCTTGTACTGGAATTGCAGGAGCGCTTCCCGAATTCGCGACTGACCGTGATCGACGATTTTCGCTCCGGCGATTTCAAGAACCTCGCAGGCTACCGCGGCGATTTTGTTGCCGCTGATCTGGCCAGGTTAAACTGGCGTGAACAATTTGGTGACGAAAAATTCGACGCCATTTTTCATCTCGCCTCGATTACCGACACGACAAACCATGATCAGTTTGAGCAAACGCACGACAACGTGGAGAGTTTCCGCCGCCTGCTGGCATTCGCTTGGCCCACTCGCACGCGCGTGATCTTCGCTTCTTCGGCTTCAATTTATGGGGCAACCACGGAGGCGAGCGCGGAATCCACGGCGGCTGCTCCGGCTAATATCTACGCCTTTTCGAAGGCGATCATGGACAACATCGTTACACGACTGGCGCGGGAGAATCCGGGCTGGGTCATCGTCGGGTTGCGTTACTTCAATGTTTATGGCCCGCGCGAAGCCCACAAGGGGGTGCCCGCAAGCATGATTTACCATTTGTCACAGCAGATGCGCGCTGGCCAGCGTCCACGGATCTTCAAGCACGGCGAACAGCGCCGCGATTTTGTTTATGTGAAGGATGTGATCGATGGAACGATTCGCGCGCTCGATGCAAAGGCGAGCGGCATTTACAACCTTGGCAGCGGTCGGGCGCGGTCGTTCAACGAGCTGATCGATATTTTGAATCGGGTGTTACAGACAAATCTGCAGCCAGATTATTTCGATAATCCGCACAAGCATTATCAAAATTTCACGCAGGCAGATTTAACCAACGCGAAAAGTGCGCTCGGTTACAACCCACAATTCCCGCTCGAGGCCGGGGTGGCGGATTACATGAAATGGCTTTACGGAAGTTAGGCGGCAGTAATTCCGGAATGTCCGATTCCGTTACTTTTCGGATTTTCATCGGCGTTTCAAAACCAAGCAGCAGCGCTTCCCAGCCGCCGATTTCATTAGGCGGCGATCTGGAGATTGCCGTTCCTTGGTGTCCGTCGCATCGCCGAAATGAGGAATTAACCTTCCCAGAAAAATTTCGTCGGTCGTTTAATTTCGGGTGGAAGGCTTTTGTGGACCGGACAATTGAGCGCGGTCTGTTCCAGGACGGCGCGGTGCGGTGAGTCTGGCGGCAACGGAATGTGGATCTCCGATGGCAGCGACACGATCCGCCGCGGCGCGTCTTTCGACATTTCCTTCTGCACGGAAACGGTCATTCCGCGAAGATCGACCCCGAGTTCCTCGGCCTTGATTCCCATGGTGGTGCTGATGCAGGTGCCGAGTGCGGTCGCGACCAGGTCAGTGGGCGAAAACGCTTCGCCTTTCCCTTTGTTGTCGGCTGGAGCGTCGGTCGCAATTTTCGATTGTGACGGGCCGTGAGTGGCGTCGCAATGCAGATTACCGGTGTACTTGATGGAAACATTGACCATGGAAAAAGATTACCGTCATCCCGCGCGAAGTCGAGGGATCCGGCCACGCAAGCTTTAAGGTAACGCAACGGGGTCCCTTGGCTGTCGCTCGGGATGACCTTGTCGGGGGCGCGCCGATCTGATAAGGGCGAGCATGAATTTTACACGCCTCATTCCCCTGATTGCTTTGACATGTCTGATTCGACCAGCGATCGCGGCCGATCAAGTCATCGCGCTGAAAGCGGCGCGATTGTTCGATGGAAAATCTCGCGCGCTAATTCAGAACGGAATCGTGCTGGTGCAGAGCGACAAAATCACTGATGCGGGTGCGAACGTTGCCATTCCTCCAGACGCACAAGTGATCGATCTCGGAGACGCGACATTGTCGCCGGGCTTTATTGACGCGCATACCCATCTTACTTCAGACTTTTCCGGCAACTACAACGAGCGCCGGCTCAAGGAGCTTGATCTTACCATCACAGAACTGGCTTATACTTACATCGCGCATGCC
>DATELT010000247.1:0-2852 GCA_035276245.1 Chthoniobacterales bacterium | reverse complement strand
GCAATTCCGTGAGTGCTTCGATCCTTGGCGGCAGGTCGACAAATTCGCGCAACCAGTTAACGGAAAATTTCATCTTGTTGTCATCCCGAACGAAGTGAGGGATCTCTCAAGCGGTAATCGGTTTGGGAACGACTAGTGAGGTAACTCGGCCGATCGACCTTTCGAATGTGCGAACCCTCGACCGCCGAGACGACCTCGGGATGACACGTTATGTAAGCGTTGGGCATCACGTTCATGCAAATTGCCGCAAGAAGCGCAGGTCGTTTTGCGCGAACAGGCGGATGTCGGGAATGTCGAACAAGATCATCGCAAGCCGGTCCATCCCGAGACCGAAGGCAAATCCGGTCCATTTTTCCGGATCGTAAGCGCTGTCGCGGCGGGATTGGTTGACCGCTTCGAAAACGGCGGGATGCACCATTCCGCAGCCGCAGACTTCAACCCATTGTTCACCGCCTTTCAGGGCACTCGATTTCACATCAATTTCAAAACTCGGTTCGGTGAACGGAAAATAATGTGGACGAAAACGCACAGCGGTGTCGGCACCGAAGAGTTCGCGCAGAAAGAATTCCAATGTGCCTTTCAAATCGGCGACACTGACCTTTTCATCCACATAAAGTCCTTCGATCTGGTGAAACTGTGCGCCGTGCGTGGCATCGACTTCATCGCGCCGATAAGCCGCGCCCGGAGCAATCACACGAATCGGCGGCGGCGCCGATTCCATCGTCCGGATTTGCACTGTCGAAGTGTGGGTGCGCAAAAGCCGGCCATCCGGAAGAAAAAATGTGTCCTGTTCGTTGCGTGCGGGATGGTCAGCCGGAGTATTTAGCGCGTCGAAGCAATGCCATTCCGTCTCGATGTCAGGGCCCTCGGCGAGGGCGAATCCCATCCGGCGAAAAATCGCAATACTGCGATCGAGCATCTGCGTGAGTGGATGAATTGTGCCGCGCTCATATGAAGTTCCAGGAAGCGAAATGTCGATGTTGGCAACTGCCGCCGATTCCTTTTCGGCACGAAAATTCTCGGCACGGATTTCAATCGCTGTTGTCACTGCGGCGCGGATCGCGTTCAACAGTTTTCCGACTACCGGCTTTTCCTCTTTCGGCAGCGACTTCATTTTGTCGCTCCATTGCGTGACGCTTCCACCGCGCCCGAGGAATTTCACCCGCACCGCTTCAAGAGCGCGTTCGTCGGGTGCCGACGCGATCTGCGCCAGCGCTTCCTCGCGCAATTGTTCGAGCGAATGGGCCATGGCCTGAAAGGTTAAATTGTTAAAAGCGTTACATGGTTACAACGAAACGGCATCTAATGCGGAGCGATCTCGCAATTTGTAATTGGAGTGGCAAAGACTCTAACAGACTTTTGAAGTCCCTCATCCTAACCTTCTCCCAGACGGAAGAAGAATCCGCTCTACCGCTAGGCAAGCTTTCGCCACGAATTCCCGTCCCGCTCGGGACTTAAGCGTTCAAGCGAGTCCGCTGCAACGGTTCAATGCTTCAACGATTCAACCAACGAATCACGCCGCTTTCTTCGCATTCGCCTTTTTTTCCAGCGCGCCTTTCGCCTGTTCGATGATCGAGGCGAAAGTTTTTTCGTCCGTCACGGCCAGGTCGGCGAGAATTTTGCGATCCAGAACAATGCCGGCCGCCTTCAAACCTTCGGCCATGCGACTGTAAGTCATGCCGTTGGCCCGAGCAGCAGCGTTGAGGCGCTGAATCCACAGCATGCGGAAATTGCGTTTGCGGGTCTTGCGGTCGCGGTAGGCCCAATACTGGCCTTTCATGGTTGCGTCTTTGGCGTAACGGAAAAGTTTCGAGCGGCGTCCGCGATAACCTTTTGCTTTTCTCAGAACCCGGCGTCGCCGCTCGCGACTGGCTGGGGCGTTTGTTGCTCTCGGCATTTATTGTTCCCGAATTTGGTTCGGGCCTCCTTTCAGCGCGCTGTTCTTATATAGCGATCTGTGCGACCTCGTGCGCTGATATGATCTCGCATTGGCGGATCAGGTGTACAGATCGACGGTTCAACCATGAACCGGGCCGGAAGGATAGAGTGAGCGGGGTAAATTACAACCGAACTTTTGCGGCTCCCGCCCAACAATATCAACGAGCTCTCGGCGCTTCCGAAGTGCGTTATCCCGGGTGCAAGCGAAAGATCTCCTCAAAGGTCTTAAATCACACAAGGTTGCTTCTATCATCTCATCCTTTTTGCGAGATTTTGCGACGTCTGAGCATCTCGGGAATGACCAGCCCGAAAGCGTTGCGTGAGATTGGAGTTGGCGAGTTCCTGACGAATCGTACAAAAGGATCGGTCACGACCGATCGCGGTTGCTGGGCGGATTCGTCGAATCTACTGGCAGGCCAAGAAAAGCTGCGATTGATTTCCACCATTCGTCCGGCGGTCCGCTGTCGAAACCGGAACCATGCGCCTGCTCGGCGAGTTGCTGCACTTTCGCCAACGCAATGGCTGCTCGCGCTTTTTGCGGCAGCGGTGCTGGCGGCGGCTTGGCCAGCGGACGCACTTGCAGTGGTTGTGTTTCGCCGGCGTCGAACCAGACGAATTCGCAGATGCGACAGACGTCGACTTTTATTCCACTGCTGCTATCGAGTGCGACTTCAATCATTGGATTGCCACAGGAAGGACATGGCCGGGCGCTGCTGCCTTCGTTATGAATGGCGTGCAGCCAAAGTGGATTGATCGATTCTGGAGTGAAGGTTCGGCGTAATAATTGCAGGCTCACCGCGCGGCCATCGCATTTTTCGCAACGCCAGATGATGCCGGTGCCCGTGCGCATTTCAGTCAATGGAATGCGGCAGGCGGGGCAAAGAAGTTCAGCTTCCATCGCATGAACCTGTAGC
>DATELT010000246.1:0-7821 GCA_035276245.1 Chthoniobacterales bacterium | reverse complement strand
GTGGTTGGGTTACGCCGAACTAGCAAAAGGCGGAGGCTCGCACGTGCGCACCACTTGCCGGTCTTGCAGTTGCCGGAGGCGGTCGAACGATCGGATATCATTTTCCTAGCGTTACCGGATACGACGATGCCGGGCGTTTTTGTGAGACAAATTGCACCTCACTTGCGCGCCGGACAGACTGTTCTCTTTGCTCACGGGTTTACCGTTGTTTACAAAACAGTGGTCCCACCGCCGAATGTAAATGTCGTAATGGTGGCCCCGAAAGGCCTCGGCGAAATGGTGCGCCGTGAGTTTCTGGCGGGTCGCGGTGTTCCAGCTTTGGTCGCGGTTGAGCACGATTGCACGGGACAGGCGCGGGCGATTGTGTTTGCCTGGGCTAAAGCAATCGGCTGCGCGCGTGCCGGCGTGATTGAAACTACCTTCCGTGAGGAAACTGAAACCGACCTGTTTGGGGAGCAGGCGGTGTTATGTGGTGGAACTACCGCGCTGATTCATGCTGCCTTCAAGACGTTAGTTCGGGCCGGCTACGCCCCGGAGCTTGCCTACTTCGAATGCCTGCACGAACTCAAATTTATCGTCGACATGATCCACGAGGTTGGGATCGCAGGGATGCGCGATTTGATTTCCGATACCGCAAAGTGGGGCGATCTGACCGTAGGGCCACGAATTGTCAATCGACAGGTTATCAAAAACATGCGGTCGGTCCTCGAGAAAATCCGAAGCGGAAAGTTCGCACGTGAATTTATTCGCGAGATGAAGACCGGACAGCGGCGCTATTGCGTCCTGTTGCAAGAGGGACGCCGGCAGCCAATCGAAAAAACTGGACGCCGTTTACGGGCCTTGATGAACTGGCGAAAAAATAAATGAGCCATCCCGCGCTCTGCGTGAGCGCGTTGCCGCGGCAAAACTAATTACTGCCGCTATTCGTGGTTCCCGGCGACAAACATCGGGACCACGGTAGTTGGGATTGGGCAGGCTACGCGTTCGATTGGCTGGGGAATGCCTGAGCTCGAGATGAAGATGTAGAGCTGCTTTTTGAAGGCGGCTCGTTGCGCCTCAGTTTGCGCTTTGGTCGCCGAGGCTTTCAGCGGTACCACTACATTCTTACTCGGATCAGCAAAGGCCGATGCGCAAAACGCCAGCGCGATCAACGCGGCGCCGCATCGCCCCATCCAACCGGCCAGGCGGGGCAGCCCGAACCGTGTTTTCATATAACCAATTATGCGGCAGTTTTGGCCGGAATACAACTGACAAAAACAGCCAATTTTCTTGTTGTTACTGCCAAAGGAAATGCTCGAGGCGCAGTTGGTCCAGCCGGGCATTAGCTTCTTCACTGCGCGGTCCGTTGACTGCCACCAGTTTCTCATAAATCACGGCCGCTGCCTCCCACTTTTGCTGTTCCTCCAGCAAACGCGCGGCATTGAATCCCGCCTTGTAAAACCAAAAGAATTCCGGCGGTTTGTCAGGCGAAGGATTGAACTCGAGAATGCGGTAGAAAGTCGCGAGGGCACCTTCCCGGTCCGACCCTTTTTCTAGACAGACGCCCTTTTTGAATAGTGCCTGGTTGCGCCAGTGCGGCTGGTTCGCCGCTTCGTTCGCGAGTTGGTCGTAAATTCCGATCGCGCGCTGCAGATTTGACAGATCGGCATTCGCCTGTTCAAAAAAAATGTCAGCTTTCCCGCATAGCGCTTCGCGTTTTTCCATGCCGCTCGCGTCTCCTTTCAAAACCTCATCATACAGGGCCTGAGCGTCCTGCCATTTACCCAATCGGCGTTCGATCGCGGCTTGTTCATTACGCGCGGCCCACCTGAAATCACCATTGATAGTCACGACCTGCGTCAGCAATTCCAGAGCATGATCGAGTGAGTGGCTGGCCATGCTCGCCATCGCCGATTGCGCGGCCAGAAATAGGGCTTGTTCGGTAAAGGGCGATTTCGGGTTCTCCTGCGCCAGAGTTTCGAATTCGGTCTGTGCGCTAGCAAAATCCTGCCGTCGAAAATGTGATTCCGCCAGTTTCAAACGCACCTCCCCTACCAGTGATGAGTGAGGATGGGTTCGCAGAAAATCACGGGCCGATGCGATGACACGATCGCTGTCTCCTCCACGCGCGTCCGCCAGCCAGACAGCAAGGTAGTCAGCGCGTTCCAAGGCAAGTTCGGTGGGATGCATCTCACGCGTCGCGGCCAAATCTTTTTCCGCCTCATCCAGCCGCGGCGGAGTGGCATGATAGGCTATCTCCGCCAACGCTATTTCCGCTTCAGAAACGCGGGGATGACCAGGTGCGCGGCGGATAAAATCCCGGAGCAATGTTGTCGCCTCCTTTTGGCCGCGTTGGGCTGCGGCCAGCGCCTGTTCCAACGAAACCTCTGCTGCGTCATCAAATCGACCCCGGCTGATTAGCTCTGTCTGATCGCGTTCCGTTTTCCTTTTATCCTCCGCCCGAAGTGACGCCAGCGAAGCGTTCACCAGAGCTACCGGTGCAATCCCGGAGCGATCGTTTTGCAAAATCTCGAAACGGCTAGCCGCATCTCGAAATCTCAGCGCCGCATACAAGGCGTGGCCCGATTCGAAATCGATCTGCTCACGCACCTCCGGCGCTGGATTCATCTTCTCCGCTTCACCGAGAATGGTGAGCGCATCAGCGATCTTTCCCGCCTCGATTTGAAGGCGTGCAAATTGCAGAAGCGCGGGAGCCAAAGCCGGCATCGGCGCGGCATCTCGAATTTGCTCGAACTGTCGCATCGCTTCTTCCCGGCGACCCGCCCGCAGATCGAGTTGGGCAAGATACCAACGCGCGAAACCACGCCTCGGTTGCATCGCGTCTCGCGCCCATTTCTCCAGCTCATTGCGCGGCGCCTTCCGTTCCGCCCGGTAAACCTGGTCCAGCTTAGCGAAGACCTGCGGAAGGGCAGGATCATTCGGATGGCGTTCGATAAAATCTTCCAGGTAATCATCGCCCGTCTCCGGCGTGTTCAGCTGCAAATGTGCGTCCGCCATGACAAAGAGCGCCGCAATCACTATTTCGCGGGATTCACCCTGGGGTTTCTTCAACAGCGAATCGAGCAATTCGATCGCGCTTTCCGGCTTTTGATTGAGCAACTCCAGACGTGCATGCAAGAGACGTTTTTGCCGCTTATCGTGTACGACTTTCGTCTGCGTCGCGTCCAGAAGGCGCCGGGCCATGCCACTGTCTTGTTTAGCGATAAACAATTCGGCTTCCCGCAAGCGTGCAGGGACACCAAAGCGAGGGTCGTTTTCGAGGCCGTGATATGCGTTGATTGCTTCATCGGTTCGATCCAGGGCGCGCAGCATTTCCGCAGTACCGAATGCGGCCGCCGGACGTTGCGGATCGTTGCTCTGCGAAACCTCACGATACAATGGCAGCGCCTCGTTGTATCGATTCAATCCTGCAAATGCTTGAGCTCGGAGAAATTTCCCAGGCGTTGAGTCGCGCAAAACCGGGTCTTCCAGCAGGTGGAGCGCCTCCATCGGGCGCTGCGCCGCGATCAAAGCCTCAGCCAGTTTTCCTTTGGCCTTAATCGTGTCAACGCCATTCAGTCTGGCAGTCAGCTTCTGTAGCTGGTAAACTGCGACCTCGGGCACTCCTTCATCAATGGGTCGCGCCGCTTCCGCGATTTCGTTCGTATGCTCGGCAAATGCCGGACTTGTGAATGCAATCATCCCGATACAAACGGCGCCAACCAGCGTTCGTAAGAGGATCATCTTAAAAGCGGCCGCAGGAACTCTCCGGTATAGCTTCCGGCAACCTGCGCAACCCTCTCCGGCGGACCAGCAGCGATGATTCGGCCACCGCGTTCCCCGCCTTCTGGTCCGAGATCGATCAACCAATCGGCGCATTTAATTACCTCGAGATTATGCTCGATCACCACCAGCGTGTTACCAGCGTCACGCAACTTCATCAGCACGCGCAATAAATTTTCAATGTCGGCAAAATGCAAACCACTGGTTGGCTCATCCAGAATATAAAAGGTGCGTCCGGTTGCTTTCTTGGCCAGTTCGGCTGCGAGTTTTACACGTTGCGCTTCACCACCGGAAAGCGTCGTCGCGGGCTGCCCCAGCCGCAAATAACCGAGCCCAACATCAAGCATCGCGTTCAATTTGTCGGAAACGCTCGGAACATTTCGGAAAAAACGCGCCGCTTCGTCCACTGTCAGATCGAGCACATCGGCGATATTCTTCCCCTTGTAAGTAATCTCCAGCGTCTCGCGATTGTAGCGTCGCCCATGACACACTTCGCATTCGACATAAACGTCGGGCAAAAAATGCATCTCGATCTTGATCAATCCACCGCCTTCGCAATTTTCGCAGCGGCCGCCCTTGACGTTGAAACTGAAACGTCCGGCATCATAGCCGCGCACTCTGGCGGCGGGAAGTTGCGCGAACAACTCCCGAATGGGTGTGAACGCTCCGCTGTAAGTGATCGGATTTGATCGCGGGGTGCGCCCAATTGCACTCTGGTCAATGACAATGGTTTTGTCGATCTGATCGACCCCGCGCAGACTACGAAACGCCCCCGGCTTTTCCTTGGCGTTGTAGAAATGACGAAATAATGCCCGCCGCAAAATGTCGTCCACCAAGGTGGACTTCCCGCTGCCGGACACCCCCGTCACACAAATGAAGCAACCGAGGGGAAAAAACGCGCTGACATTCTTGAGATTATTTTCGCTCGCCCCAAGAATCGTTAGCCAACCTTCCTGCAGCGGCGGTCTGTTACTGGCGTTGCCATCTGAACGCGGAGCCACACGATGTTTTGGCACTGCGATTCGAGCCCGACCGGAAAGGTATTCGGCGGTAATCGAACGTTGCGCCCGAAGAATTTCACTCATCGTCCCCTGTGCGACGATTTCACCGCCGCGCGGGCCCGCTCCGGGTCCGAGATCGATAATGTGATCGGCCGCGCGAATGGTTTCTTCGTCGTGTTCGACGACAATGACGGAATTTCCAAGATCGCGTAAACGGTTAACTGTCCGTAGCAGCCGAATGTTATCCCGTTGATGCAAACCGATGCTTGGTTCGTCGAGGACATAGAGGACTCCAGCCAGCCCCGAACCGATTTGCGTTGCGAGACGAATACGCTGCGCTTCCCCGCCACTGAGCGTGCCGCTCTCGCGATCGAGCGTGAGATAGCCCAGCCCAACTTCGAGTAAGAACTGCAAACGCGATTGAATTTCCCGCACCACTTCGGAAGCAATCTGCTTTTGCTGGCTGGAGAGCTGGATCTGAGAAATGAAGTCCGCCGCATCCTCGACCGTCAGCTCGGTAAATTGATGAATGTTGAGCTCGCATCCCTCCTGTAGCCGTCGCCGTCTGGGCGAAGCCATGTCATCGTAGTCATTGCCTAAGGCAGCGTTTCGCACCGCTAAGGGCCTACAGATCGTCACTGCCAAAATTTCGGGACGCAGGCGCGCACCGCGGCAAACCATGCACGGCTCTCGTGTCATAAAAGACCGGATCCGATTGCGCGTAAATTCGCTTTCGGTTTCCTCATAGAGCCGCTGCATTTGCGGCACCAAACCTTCAAAGGGCTTGCTGACCTTTTCTCCATTGCTGCCAACCTTGATCTCGATCGGCGTGTCACCGGTCCCGAAGTAGAGTGCGCTCTTAAAATTATCCGGTAGATCCGTGAACGGTACTTCTTCGTCGAGGCGAAAATGTTTTACCAGTGCACCCTGCAATTTTTTGTAATAGGCCTGCATTCGCTTCGGCCCTCGTCGCCACGGCGTAATCACGCCTTCCGCTATTGATTTCTCCGGCTCAGAAATCATCAATTCCGGATCAACCACCAACTGCGTGCCCAACCCATGGCACGCCGGACAGGCACCGAAGTGGCTGTTGAAGGAAAAATGCTTCGGAGTGAGCTCGCCCAGCGTGAAGCCGCTATCCGCGTTTCCGTAGTCGGTCGAATACCGATCGGTTTCCCACTCAGAATGCTGCTGCCGTAGGACAACAACACGGTTCCCACCCCATTTCAGCGCAGTGTCGATGGAATCCGCTAGCCGCACCCGCACCCCGTCCCGAATAATCAGCCGATCCACAACCGCTTCGATTGTATGGGACTCGATTTTCTTTAATCGAATTGGCTCCGGCCGGCCGAGCTCGATGATCTCGCCATCGACCCGGGCGCGGACGAACCCTTCGCGCCGCAATTTTTCGATCACATCGCGGAACTCGCCCCGCTCGTTTACCACAATTGGCGCGAGCAACACGATTTTCGTTTCAGGGGGGTAGGCGAGGATTTGATCGACAATTTGCTGCGGCGTCTGGCGAACGAGCGGTTTCCCGGTGACCGGATCATGCGGCTGACCTACTGCGGAAAAGAGGACTCGCAGATAATCATAAATCTCTGTCGTTGTGGCGATAATTGAACGCGGATTGGCCCCGGCACTTCGCTGTTCGATGGCAATCGCCGGCGATAATCCTTCGATGAAATCGACATCCGGTTTTTCCATTTTATCCAGAAATTGTCGCGCATAGGCCGAGAGGCTCTCGACGTAGCGGCGCTGCCCCTCGGCATAGAGAGTGTCAAAGGCGAGGGACGACTTCCCCGACCCGCTCAGGCCGGTGATAACCACCAGCTTCTCCCTCGGAATCTCAACATCGAGATTCTTAAGATTATGCTGGCGTGCCCCAACGATCTTGATAACTTGCGCAGGCATTCGGACGACCGATGTCGAACCTATAAGTCAAGCACAAGGCTTGCTTTTCTCTACTGAAATCGACGCGCTATGAGCGAAAAGACCATTTCCCACGCAGAGCTGAAAGAGCTCCAGGCTAAATACAGCGAAATTAAGCATTCGGTAAACAACGCCCTGGCAGTAATGATGGCGCTTTCGGAAATGTCGCAGCGACGTCCTGACTATTCGGAAAAACTCGCCTCCACGGTCCTGACCAAGGCACCCCAAATTGTTTCCAGCTTGCAGGAATTCACTGAAGCTTTGAACGAAAAGGTCGGCCCGAAAACCGAAGGCTTCCCCTCTACCGTCGCGTAACAAGGAACGGCTATCTCTAACGCCAGGCCTGCCCCTGACCTGCAGACCTGTTTAAGATAGGGCATTGCCCTAGCTATCCTGACTAGCGCCCGATCGCGCTAGACACGCGCCAAGAAAAGCGCCGGCATTTTCCAAATTTACTCTTGCCAATCACAATCCTGTCTGTTTTCAACGCACATCGAAGTGCTAGAATTCGCGGTCGTGAGTGTGAACCAAGCGAAAAAAGTTCTCGTCGTTGAAGATGAAGCTGACGTCGTCGAGATGCTCGTCCGCGCGTTCAAGCGCACCGCCGGATTCAATGTTATTACCGCTGAGGATGGCGCCGTTGGTCTGCGGCGGGCGCGCGAAGAATCACCGGTACTGGTCATTCTCGACCTGATGCTGCCGAAAATGCCCGGCCTCGAAGTCTGCAAAATTCTCAAAGCCGATGCGCTTACCCGGCACATTCCGATTCTCATGCTCACGGCCAAGGCGGAGGAAATCGATCGCATTGTCGGCTTGGAACTGGGGGCTGACGATTATGTTTCGAAACCATTCTCGCCGCGCGAAGTTGTGCTGCGTGCTCAGGCAATTCTGCGTCGAGGCGAGGCGCCAGCCGATACGCAATCATTTGTCGCCGGTCCAATCCAAATCGACGGATTGCGACATCAAGTTTTGGTCAATGGCAAGGTCGTGCATCTCACCAGCATCGAATTCAAATTGCTGCGCACCTTGGTGCAGCGCCGTGGGCGCGTTCAGGAACGCGATCGCCTGCTCAGCGACGTCTGGGGTTACGAAAGCGTAATCGACACCCGCACTGTCGATACTCACG
>DATELT010000245.1:0-4547 GCA_035276245.1 Chthoniobacterales bacterium | reverse complement strand
TAAAGTCCTGGAGATTGATCGTCGTTCGATCATGGCAATCGCGGGCGTTCCGGCGACGGCGTGGGAAATGGCGCGGGTGCTCGAACATTCCTTTCAATTTTTTCGCCGCACACAGTTGCAGGAAATGAGCGTTGACGGCAAGGTGCGCGCCCTTTCGAAGTTGTTGCGCGACAACTTTGGTTTCGCGCTGCAGGGTATTGGGGTCGTGGTTCCGATTTTCGCGACGTTCGACGCAAAGGTTTCACCTTCCGCCCGCCTCTATTTCTACGACGCCATGGGAGCGCAATTCGAAGCGACCGACTTTGCCGCAACCGGCTCAGGCTCGCCGGCGGTGCGTGGGATCTTGTATTACGAAAATACCTGGGGCGAAAAGCCGCTGCAAAAAATGAGCGAGGACGAAGCAGTCGTGGTCGCTTTACGGGCCCTCGATACCGCCGCCGAAGCCGATACCGCGACCGGCGGAATTGATCGTCATGCTAAAATTTTTCCGGTGATGAAAATCGTCGGAGCCGACGGCATTCGCACGTTGCCAGAAGAAAAAATCGCCGAGCTATTCCACAAACGCGTTGAATGATTGAAGAGCCGTATCGCTGGGTGGAAGCAATCGCGACACGCCGCGATTACATCGAGATGCAGCTGGGAACCGGCAGCCCGGTGGTTGCGCTCGGTTATGACGAGGGGATTTTGTTGCTCACTGTCGGCCAGCAAAAACTTTTCGAGATTTACGACCGAATAGCGCTCGGTGCCATTGGACATCCGGGCGATATCGAACGTTTGCGCATGGCTGCGATTGAGCTTGCCAGCACTGAAGGATTTACCCGGTCGGCTGCCGATGTTTCGCTGCGGCGCCTTGCCTACTACTCTTTAAGTCCGGTAATGAAAAATGCGTTCGAGCAGATTTACGGTGCTCCTTTCCTGGCGCGTTTGCTTTTTGTCGAGATTGGAGCAACTCCGGCCGACGATCTCTTCCTGGAGGTGGAATACGACGGCGCCATTCATCTTCGCTCGACCAACGGAGGCAACAGGCCCTTTGCGGTTCTGGCCGCAACGAAAAAATCGGCCGAGCAAATGATCGAATTTCTGCGCAAACAATTTCGCAGTGGCAAAAATCTGCCGGAAGCCCTTGACCTTGCACTGGATAGCTGGCTGATCGGCCAATTAAAAGCGGATGATGCCGTGCCGGGAGAGGATGAAATCCGGCGGCAACGGAGCGAACGACTTGGAAATGGAACAATTTCGGCGGCGGTGCTGGAGCGTAATGCGAACATGGCGGTGCGATATCGTGCCGTGGAAGCGAGTGAACTGGCACCGTTGATCGCGAAATAGAATGGTGCGTTTCCGCCTTTCAACCAGGGTCAGCGAAACGATCGCGTTGCTCGGACTCTTGTTGATGACGGCGTCGTTTTTGACCCTTCTCCTGACACCTGCGCCATTCTCGCCGCGCCTCATCGTTCCCCAACACAAAAAGGAGCCGTTCGCGCTGGTCATACTCGACCCGGGACACGGCGGACAGGATTCCGGCGCAATCGCCGGCGGGGTTTTGGAAAAGGACCTGACCCTGGACATCGCTCAACGGGTCGATCGACTTCTTGACGCGCAAGGCATGATGACGTTGCTAACGCGCAATGGAGATTCCTACGTTTCGTTAGGTGACCGGGCACAGTTGATTAACCGCGCTGATAATGCCGTGGTCGTGAGCATTCATCTTAATGATGGGCCCCGCGCGGATGCGAGCGGCATTGAAACCTATTTCGCGGGGCAACAGGCCACTGGCGTCCCGGTGATCGCGAGCTGGCTTCCTTTTCTGCAAAAGGTCGCCAATCCTCGGCCGAATCCCGAGAGTCAGAGTCTGGCACAATTTATTCAGCAGCAACTGGTCGCGCGCACCCAAGCCGTTAATCGTGGCACAAAAGCGCAGCAGTTTTATGTGCTGGCCAATGTGCGGCATCCGGCTGTGCTGGTGGAAGGAGGTTTTTTAACCGGCAAGAATGATATCGGGAAGCTGGCGGACCCGAATTATCGCGAACTGCTGG
This sequence comes from Chthoniobacterales bacterium, assembly GCA_035276245.1. Classification (GTDB taxonomy): domain Bacteria; phylum Verrucomicrobiota; class Verrucomicrobiia; order Chthoniobacterales; family UBA10450; genus AV69. The sequence continues at coordinate 2,514 of DATELT010000245.1, read as the reverse complement.
CGATGGGAATAGCCGATGGCATTTTGAAGTACCGGGAGACGGTTAAAGCATTGGCCGGGAATGTTGCGCAAACCGGTCCATGAATAAGGGAATGCCGCGGGCGTCAAATTAGCCACAACGATGACAGGAAAAATCGCAACGGTGATCCTGGCAATCGCGCTGGTGCAGGCGACGCGTGCTGACAGCACAGTTCAGGAGGCCCAGCAAGAGCTCAAAGAGCAGGGCTATTATTTCGGTCAGATCAGCGGGGAGAAAGACGCGGATACGACCGCAGCGATCCGGCGATTTCAAATCCGCAGCGGGCTGCCAATCACCGGAGAGTTGGACGAACAAACATTGCGTACATTGCGTTCCGGCACTGCTTCTTCCTCTGCGCCAACGAACACACCGCAATCTGAGCGTCGGGAGAATAACGAAACTGAACAGTCAGGAGAAGCCACGCCTCCGCCGCGGGAAATGCAAGCTCCCCGAGCGGAACGGGCACCATCGCAAGCCACCCCGAGTATTTTTAGCAATACGCCCTATGAGATGGCGCCACCAGAATTACAACAGCGTGTTATCTTTGGCGCTCAAACAATGCTATGGCGGCGCGGTTTTTACAAAGGTGTCAGCGACGGGATCTTCAGCCCTAGTCTGGAGTTTTCCATCCGCGCATTCCAATCGCGCCTGGGAATTGCGCCTACCGGCCGGCTCGACATGGAGACATTGGCCGCGCTTGGTTTGTTACCCGGCCCAAACGGCCATCCGCCCATGGGAATGCCGCGCCGTCGTTTTGTGCCCGCGGGAGAACCGCCGGTGCGTGGCGAATGGATTCATTAATTGTCGAAACGAATCGACTGCAACTCCGCGATAACCGCTCCCACAAAAATCTGGCTCTCGATTCGCAGGAGCACGCGATCGTTGTCGTCTGAAATCCAGATGGTAGCGCGTTTGAATTTCCGGTGCGGCTCGAGCTCATTCTTTTTGTTCACCCGCTGTAACTTCAAATCCATTTTGATCGCGTTGTAATTTCCTGAGCGCACGCGCAAGTGCTCGCGCCCCAGCACGGTGACCGTGGCGACGTACGCGGAATTGGCCGGATAAACCGCCACGCGGTAGACACTGTGATCGCGCAAAGGCTGACTGCGCAAATAGAGAAAGACGGACTGGAGATCATACAAATTCTCGAAGGCGAAATCCTTGACTGTGGGTGTGGCGCGATTGGCTTCAAGGCGGCAGCTGTTTACGCCTTCATTGGAAAACTTCAGGTATGTCTCGATCCGCTTCCCGCGCGCCGTCTCCACCTGATGCGCTTCGAGTGGTCGTAGAGTCTGGGCGCTCGCCACTGAGCGATAGCTTAGATCAAATCGCCAGAGGATGCGGGCCAGGCCCACCGTGCGTCCTTTCCCTTCAAGGACAAATGTCTGTTGCGAGTCGTGACGAAAAGATACTTCCGACGTTCCCGCGGTGATTCCGCTCCATCCATAAACGTAAGTTGCATGTCCCGGCCGTAGATCGGGGAAATTCCCGCGAGGGTCGTGAGTTAAGCTCGAGGCCCAGTCCGTTCCGCCCCTGGTTTCTTGCGAAAAGAAGAAGCCAAGAGTCGTTAGCAGCGGTACACCAAAGAGCCATCGCGCCAGCAACAGGCAGGAAAGGCGCGACATCACAAAAACAAAACGCACGCCGGCTTGCGCAGGCGTGCGCTTGTGAAGAAAAGCGAACCTATGGTTTTCTCGGAGTGGCTGTCGGGCTCGCCTTGGTCGTCACCGTCGGGGAACCTGCAGAAGACCCTTCGGTGCTGACCGCGCTGACGCGGCCCGGTTTGTTTAGCGCAGCCACAACATCGTTGGTGAAATCATAGCTATCGCGAGAGTAGAGAAGCGCGGGGACCCCATTCACGCTCAGTCCCGATTTGTCGAACACGAGGTCCATGTTCAGGGTCTTCACCCTGTCATTTACGACATCCATAATTTCTTTGACGATGCCGTCGCGCATTCGCAGGGCTTGTTCCCGCAATTGATTTTCCCGCGTGACCCGGAACTCGTTAATTTCGCGTTCCATATTTTTAATATTGTTAATTTTGTCGTCGCGATCTTTCGCCAACTGCGTCTTTTTATCTGCACTCAGGGCCGTGGATTCCAACTGCTTGTTGAGATTGTTGACTTCTTCAAGAGCCTTTTTGTAGGCATCGGTCCGATCGTCGAATTCTTTTTTCGCGGCATCTTTGGCGTCGTTAACCTTTTTCTCGGCTTCCTTGGTTTTGCTATATTCTTTGAACGCGCGATCCATGTTAATGGTCCCAATCTTGAGGGTGCCCTGGGCAAATGCAGCCAGCGGCAGCGCCAACATGGAGGTGAGGGCGAGAGAGAGAAGTTTCTTCATAAAACAATGGGTTTGGTTGCTTTGCGTGGCGTTAGACCGCCCTGGTTAGTTTGCGTTCAAAATTGGTAGCCGACGTTGAAGTTAATCTTCCCGCTACCGAGGTGTTTTGGACTCTGAATCGGAATGCCGTAGTCAATACGAAGCGGACCAATT
>DATELT010000244.1:0-6471 GCA_035276245.1 Chthoniobacterales bacterium | reverse complement strand
CGATGACGACGATCACAAACCATCATTACACGCGATCGCCAGAATGCTTATGTCGATCTTTGAACGTCAGTTCGACGAGCCCGGACTTATCGAGTTCCCCCAACCCCTCCGTGATCATCGCGTCGTATTGCTGTTTGGTTGACTGAGCCAGCGGCAGCTCGAGACCAAGTTCGCGTGCAAGTTCGAGTGCGATCCCACTATCTTTGGCGGCGTGCGCAGCTGAGAAAAAGCAGCTGTGTTCCCGGTTCTGCATGTCTTCGCCGTCCGTTTGCAAAACGCGCGAGGCCGCACCGGTTTCAGAAAAAACTTCGCGCAATATTGTAAGATCAAGGCCCATCGCGTCGCCCAGACCAAGACCTTCGGCGAGGCCGGCAGTATTGATGTTCATCACCATGTTGACCAGTGCCTTTATCTTGGCTGCTTCCCCCGCTTTCCCGAAGTAACGGACGGTTTTCCCAAGTTTCTCCAGAACCGGCTGCGCGGCACGAAACGCCTCCTTATCACCGCCGCACATCAAATAAAGGTAACCATCGCGCGCCTGCGTGATACTCGATGCCATGCACGCTTCGAGGGAACGCGCACCGGCTTTCCCAGCCAGTTCTTCCACTTCGAGGTGCACCCGTGGCGTAATGGTCGCGCAATTGATAAATAACTTGCCTCTCGCGTTTATTAGCAGGCTGTCGACCGATTTCGCAAAAATTTTTCGCATCGCCGCATCGTCACTCACTACCGTAATGATGACGTCCGATTCCGCAGTAACGTCCGACAAATTCTGAGACGCGGCGCACCCAAGTTCGCCCGCCAGTTTCGTCGCCTTCGCGCGATTCACATCATAAACCGCCGTTACATGAAATCCGCAATCCGCCAGATGCCGCGCCATGTTCGCGCCCATTCGGCCAACACCAACGAAACCGATGTTCATATTGTCGTTCTCCTTTCCAGTCATATCGAGCGAAGCCGAGATCTCTAGCTACTTGGCTGATGGTATTCGAACCGATTGAATTTAGAGATTCCTCCACTTCGGTCGGAATGACAGAGAATATAGGGTCTCATTCGGGGAACACTAAACATCAACCTTATCCCTCAAACTTCATTCATCCTCAACTTCGTCCCGCAAAGAACGGATTGTGAACCTTCTCCTCTCCTACTGTTGTCATCGGGCCGTGCCCAGGACAGATAATTGTCTCATCGGGTAGCGTCAGAATTTTTTCCAGATTATTTTTAATTGCCTCTTTATAAGAAGCATTTCCACCGCCCATTGAGCCGGCGAAAATTGAATCGCCCACCACCGCGATGGGGCGCGCCAGTCCGGTAACGAAAAATGTCATTCCGCCGCGGGAATGGCCCCAGGTGAGAAGTGCTTTCGCTTTCAAAGCGCCGACGTTGAATTCATGGCCTTCGGAAATCGTTTCCGCGCCAAACGTCGCTTCGCGCTCGGAAATGTATACCGGCGCGCCAGTCTCCTTTTTTAAACGCACCAGATCAGCAATGTGATCGGGGTGCGCATGCGTGAGCAGGATTAGTTTCACTGTCGATTTTTCCTTTTTGACGCGATCGAGTATCGAACGGCAATCGGCGCCGGTATCAAAAGCGATGGCCTTGCGCGATTTCGGGTCCCACACCAGAAACGCATTTACCATCATGTCGTGATACGTCGTGTTGAACATGGCGAGGCCGTCAACCTTGCGCACCTCCGGTCGATATTCGTTTTGGGCGAGATCGGCCAACGCACGCGCGCCCAGCCCAAGCACGGGGGCAACGCGAAACAGCGCCAGCTCATCATAATGCCCGCGGCGCAGTTTCCGGATCATGCTCGCGTCCAGTCGCGCCTGTTCAGCAAGATCGGAATCGGAAATCTCCAAGCCCCGCTGTGCCTTGCCAATGACATCGGTAAAATTGTCCTCGAGTGGAATGTTCATGATTTAATCGTACCGCTGGCATCCTGCCACATTTGCCGGATCACCTTTTCCATCGTAACTGCGGCCCCGGCTACTGATATACCGGTCGCTGTTTCTTTCTCGATCGACGTCATCATAACGTTCGAAATTCCGCAAGGCGTGATCTGGTCGAACGGTGAAAGATCGCCGCACACATTTAACGCGAATCCGTGCATCGTGATCCAATGGCGCACACCTACGCCAATCGACGCAATCTTGCGCTGTTGAACCCAGACACCGGTCAATCCCTCCAGACGTTGCCCTTCAATTCCGAACCCGCTTAGAAATTCGATCAGCAAACTTTCAATCCAACGCAGATATCTGTGTAAATCCTGGCCGCAACGGCGCAGATCGATAATCGGATAACCCATCAACTGCCCGGGCCCATGATACGTTCCCTGGCCGCCCCGATTGATCCGGAAGAATGGATGCGGCAAATGCGATCTGCCGCGCAAGCTACTTTGGTCCGGCGTCCGCCCAATGGTATAAACCGGGTCATGTTCCAATAACAGAACAGTATCCACTGCATCTGGATCATTTCGTTTTTGCACAACAATTTTTTCCTGCAACTTCAGCGCATCTGAAAAATTCACCCGGCCCAGCCAGCACACCTCGATCGGAGGGAAACGCTGATGCATGTCCAGGACGCGCGGGAGCACGTCTCTCCGAAAATGATCAACATCCACCCTCATATCTGTATCGCCGCCGGGATTCCCAACCGCGCCGATTCCTGCGCCCGCAAATGGGTTAGCGCAATCGCGAGTGCGTCCGCCGAATCCGGGTCCGGCGTTTCGGTTAATCCGAGTAAGGCTCGCATCATGAACGCGACTTGGTTCTTTCTCGCAGCACCAGTCCCGACAGTCGCCTGTTTGATTCGCCTTGGCGCATATTCGAATACCGGAAGGCCGCTTTCCGCCGCGGCGAGAATAGCGGCGCCGCGCGCCGCGCCGAGCAAAATCGCAGTCTTGTAACTCTGCACGTAAATGACGGCTTCGAGCGCGCAACAGTCCGGCTCATGTTCTCGAATCAGTTGCACCAGCTGATCGCGAATCGCGACAAGACAAGCAGAGGATTTCAGCGAACTGGCGTTATGAATGGTGCCAAAGAAAAGCGCACGCGATTTTCCATTCTCGCCATCGACGATGGCGACTCCGCAGTTGCGCAGCGAAGCATCGATGGCCAGGACGCGCATGGCTCAATGTTGAACAAAACCCAGCACCAGAAAAATGCAGCCCGCTGCGCCGATGAGCATGCTCACCATCCAGTAGCGTCTGCGCTTGGTTAACGCGGAAATCGCAGCGATGGCAATGGAAATCTGGAATAAGGTCACCCCACGCGCGAAAACCTCATGTCGATGAAAATTGGTCTTCGCTTCGGTCTCCTTCTCCCGTGCTTCTTTTTGAATTTCGTTTTGTTCCTCGGAATACTTTTCCGCCTTTTTCCGGTCCGCGGGACTGCTCGAATCACTCAGGTTCATTTTTGCCTCCAGGACTGCGGCCTTGATCCCTTTCGCCTGATAGAATGCCCATTGATCGGACGATTCGATCTGTCTCATCATTGCTTCGTTGGCATGACTTCCGGAAAGCAGTGCGGCGATTGCCGCCAACACCGCCAGAATCGCTGTGCTTAACGCCACCCCAGAAATCCACTTCTCGCCACTCTGTTCGGCATGATGATGAATGTCTTCATGCAATTGTTCCAGCGGCACTTCCGCTTCTTCCATTGCACCTAGCTTAGAATCGCAGGTGCACGGTTCAAGATGGATCTCTGCCAAGCCGGCATTCTTTGAGATCACGCGAGTGCGTTCATAAACCGAGTCCAGCCTCCTGGATCCGGCACAAAACCTTTTCCGCCGTCGCCCGCGAATTCGATGTGTGAAAGAATCAAGCGTCGATCTGAGTAAACTCGGGTTCGCACCGCGCAAACGCCCAGTCCGTGCCAAACAGTTGCGGCAAACTCGACTCCGAAGAATTCGAATGAAGTCAAAGCGTCAGAATGCCCCGGGGTCTCTGGAGAAGATTCAGGCTTTCCCGATGGCCACCTAGCGTTAGTCAGTCGCATCGACTGCTCGACTCTGGACGGTACAAGACCGTCCCTTTGCGGACTTCATGTGAGCGAACCTTTTTTGACACTCGTTCAAGACCAGGTCGACAAACTGCCGCGGACGTGCCCTTAATTAGGGCAATGGAAGCGACGACTTCACGAAAACTCATCTGCCAGATTTGTGGCCGGGGATTTCTGCCACAGAACGGCGCCATCGGTGAGAATGTCAGGCCTTCGCTCGCCGAGTTTATCAAAGCAAAGCGGCCAAACTGGGACCCACAGGGATTCATCTGTTTCGGCGACCTCGGTGCTTTCCGGCGCGACTACGTTAAATGCGCCCTCGAGGAAGAAATCGGCGAGCTGACTGCGCTCGATCACGAAGTCATTGAAAGTTTGCGAGAGCATGAGGTTCTCACTGAAAACATCGAGAAACAATTCGAGCGCAAGCTCACCTTCGGTGAACATTTATCGGACAAGATCGCTGAGTTCGGCGGAAGCTGGAAATTCATCATTGCTTTCGGCGCGGTCTTACTCGCCTGGATCATATTAAACGCACTGATTTTTGTGAACCGCGGGTTCGATCCTTATCCGTTTATCCTGCTGAACCTGATTCTTTCCTGTCTGGCCGCCATTCAAGCCCCCATCATCATGATGAGTCAAAACCGAGCCGAGGCGCGCGATCGATTACGCGCTGAGAATGATTACAAGGTCAATCTCAAGGCCGAGCTCGAGATTCGGCACCTGCACGAAAAAATCGATCACCTCCTACGCCGACAATACAATCGGCTCTTTGAAATTCAGCAGATCCAAATCGAACTGCTGGAAGAAATCAGCCACAAAAAGGGCCGTCCCTCGCGCGAGCTACCATCAGCGTTGCTATGATCTTCGGTTGAGGGCGAAGAATGCCCGATCAGCCGGCTTTTCTGCAGCGGCAATCTACTTGTCTCGCCGTAGTAGACGGAGGCGGATGACCGCTAAGAATTCTGCGGCCAGGGACGGCGGCAGCTACACCAACTGCTGCCTTTTTTCGTCACAACAGGACGTAGCGACCGGTCTTTTTCGTTCCGATCCGCCGCACCAAGCCTGCCTTGATCAACGGGCGCAACAAATCAAGTGCTCCCTGCTTCGATACGCCAATCCCATCCCAGATTTCGCGCGGCGTCATCGCCTTTTGCTCCCGCAAGAGGTGAAGCAGTTGCTCCTGTTTCGGCCGTAGCACCAGCTTGGTCTTGCCAGCATGCGCCGATAACTTTTGGATTCGAGTCCACACCCGCTCCAGCGTCCTGCGCAATCCCTCGGCGCTATATTCCAGCCAGCTCGTCAGATCGTCTTTTTCCCTTCGAACCTTGACGAAAGCGGCGTAGTAGCGCGGACGATCCTCCCAATAGTACTCGTCAATCGAGAAAATGTGATGGCTGTCGAAGCGTCGGCGGTACAGTTCCCAAAGCGCCAGCATCCGCCCCGTGCGTCCATTTCCGTCCGCGAACGGATGAATCGCTTCAAAACGATGATGAATAATAGCCGAGCTCAGAATCGGCGAAATTCTTGTCGCCTGAACATTCCACCAATCGAGTAACGCCGACATCATCCCATGCACTTTTTCCGGTGGCGGCGCGACATGACTTCCCACTCGCACGCGAATCGCGCGATAACGTCCGGCAGTTCCCTGATCCATCACCGCGCCTGCCATGATTCGATGCAATTTCAATATCTCGGCGTGGGTCACTGCGCTGCGCTGAGCGTTCTTTTCCACAAAACGCAGACCGGCGAAGTAATTGGTCACCTCTCGTTGCGAACGCGGTCCCGTAGCCGGCACCTCCCGACCCTCTTCAACCGCGCGCACTTGTTCCAGCGTCAGAGGATTCCCCTCGATTGCGGTGGAAGAATGCGCATTGCGGACGCGGGTGTCCTTCTGCAAGGCCGGAATCCAGGGCACCTGGACCGCCGCCGCGAAAATCCGCTCATGCAACGCCGCCACTTGCTCGACTTCGCTGAGAAGAAGCGGGGTAATGGTGTAAACGGGTCGGTATTTCACCGTGTGGGGTTAGTCAAGCATAAGTCAAGTTATGCGTCAAGTCGCGAAGACCACGATTGGTCAAGCGTAAGTCAGATTTTTAGTCAACCCTTGGCAAATGACCACAACGGCCCGCATCGCACGCAAGCCCATCGCGCAAGCCAGTCTTTACCGGCTCAGCGATCGTCGCCTCTTTCCTCAGCCGCCAGCACACAGCGAAATTCGTAAATAACATCGCGATCATTCCGATCCAGGACGTTGCGGTAGGACCAGGAGCCGCCGCGTAGTCCCCCCCCAGTCGCGGCCGGTTCCTGAACTCCAAACTTTTCCTCCAAATCCCAGGTGGTCGGTTCACACCGTTACTTTTTGAAATTGCCGTTGAAGGTCCTGTCTCATCACCGGAACATAATCTTCTCATGTCTCGTCAATACACCCTGCAACGGACCCATTCGGCCTTTACGGGGGCGATTGATTACG
>DATELT010000243.1:0-12449 GCA_035276245.1 Chthoniobacterales bacterium | reverse complement strand
CAACTCAATCTCGATCTGCTCGTCTCCGGGATTCTCTTTCACGATTCCGGAAAGCTTTGGGAAAATCATTTACCGGAGGACGGATTCAACATGGGATATGACGAGCGCGGCGAATTGATGGGGCATATCTCGATCGGTCTCGAGCTGGTGAACTCGCTCTGGCGAAAATTGCAGACGGAAGAGAACTCGCGGGCCTGGGAAAATCTCGCGCCGCCATCGGAAGATTGCCGCCTGCATTTGCTCCATCTGATTGCGTCGCACCACGGCGAGATGCAGCTCGGATCGCCGGTTTATCCCAAGACGCCGGAAGCGATGGCGCTGCATTACATCGACAATATGGACGCGCGCCTGGAAATGTTCGCGGCCGGTTATCTAACTGCGAAACCGATCGCCGATCGCATCTTCGATCGCGTCCGCCCATTGCCGGGGAATTTGGTGAAATCGCTGGAGAAGTTCTCGTCTGGGTAGCGTGCGCTACCCAATCCTGCGCTCAGTCTCGCGCAAATATGTTTCGTCCATCTCGAAGCCGATGAATTTCGGCACGCCGCATTTTTTCGCGGCAATCGCCGAATTGCCGATTCCGAGAAACGGATCCAGCATCGTCGTCACCTTTTCGACTCCGTGTAAACGAATGCAATTCTCGGCCAGCTCGGCCGGAAATGTCGCCGGATGTGGCCGTTCCTTGTCGCGGCTTTGAATTGTTTCATATGGAATGAACCAGGTGTTGCCGCGACAACGCCGGTCGCGTCCCCCAGTATGTGACCAGCGGGCGATATTCGTCTTGTCCTGATAGGGAACGCCAAGCGCGAGCCGATCGAGCCCAACCCGGCCGGTCTTTGTGAAATGAAAAATGTATTCGTGGCAATCGTTCAGAAAACGTTGCGAGTTGACGGGCTTGAAATGCCCGCGCGAGACGATTTCACCATCTTGTTCCTCGATGCTGATCGATTTGATCCAGTGAATGGTATTTTGTAAGACGAACAGCTCGCGCAGTTCCAGCGCCAGCTCGTGGGGAAACATCGGATTGGAAGGTGCCGCACCGACATTGAGAAAAAACGAACCGTCAGGCTTGAGTAGACGCACAATTTCGGTGGCCCACGTTTTACACCAGCGCAGATAACTCGTGCGATCGGCGGTATCGAAGAATTTCGAATAACGAATGCCCAGATTGTAGGGCGGTGAGGTGACAACAAGATCAATCGATGCCGCCGGCAGTTCGGCCATGCCGCGCACGCAATCCTCGCGGTACAAATCAAACCCGGTCACCCCGAAGTCCGAACCGGGCTGGCGTTTCCACTCGCGATCGCGGCCTCCATCTTCAACCTCTGGGCGAAACGGCTTTTCGGTCATGTTGCTCAGCTGCTTTTACAGCATCTCAGGAAGCATACTTGGGATGACGGCGCAGCGATTAGGCATATGTTTGTTTAGATGTCGGATAAGCCTTCCAAACTGAAGATCGCCGGCCGTGAATTTACTTCGCGGTTGCTTGTCGGCACGGGGAAATTTTCTTCGAATGAAGCGATGCGCGACGCACTCCTTGCCAGCGGGACCGAGATTGTGACGGTGGCGCTGCGGCGAGCCGATCTTTCCGGCAAACACGATCCGTTTGCGAACATCCTCGATTTCATCGACCCGAGGAAATTTCTGTTGTTGCCGAACACGAGCGGCGCGCGCGATGCCGATGACGCGGTGCGAATTGCGCGGCTGGCGGCCAGCGCGGGGCTGCCAAAATGGGTGAAGCTCGAGATTCATCCTGACCCGCATTATTTGCTTCCAGATCCGGTGGAGACGCTGGCGGCGGCACAGATTCTCGTAAACGAAGGTTTCACTGTGCTGCCCTACATCAACGCCGATCCGGTTTTGGCAAAAAGATTGCAGGACGTGGGCACGGCGACAGTGATGCCGCTCGGCTCACCGATTGGCAGCAATCGCGGAATCGAAACACGGGAGCAGATCGAAATCATCATCGAACAAGCGACGGTTCCAGTGGTGGTGGATGCCGGGCTGGGCGCGCCCAGTCAGGCCGCGGAAGCGATGGAGATGGGCGCAGACGCGGTTCTCGTGAACACCGCGATCGCAATTGCATCGGATCCGAACCGAATGGCGCGCGCGTTTAAGCTGGCGGTCGAAGCTGGACGCGAAGCGCGCGAAATCGGGCTTGCAGAAAAACGCTGGAGCGCATCGGCGACGAGTCCAGTGAGCGAATTTTTTTCAGGGTAGCGCGGGCTACCCGTCGGTAGTCATCCGTCGCGTGCGCTGGCGTCATTATAGAATTCGATTTGCCGTCCGCCGAGACGGGAGACCACGCGCCAGCCGTGATCGATGGCGAAGTCTTCTATCTCGGCGCGTGACATCGATCCCAAAACCGCGAGCTCGGTCGGGTGAGTTATGAAACATTCCGGTTTGGTCGAAAGAACACGCGCTATCTTGTTTTCGACCGCGAGCAGGTTCGGGTTCATCGGTGACGCTTTCTCCCTCTGGAATTAATCGGGGTTCGCAGAAGCGGCGGCGGTTTGTCCGGGCGATTTAATTTTTGCTGCAAGGCGAGATGCGCTTTGCGAGAGGGCGACGGGCCGCGCACGTTCGGTTTTTCCATATAGTTGGCGGGGAATTTTACCGTGGATTGCGCGGATTTCACGGATCAGTTTCGGGTTTACAGGCGCTCGCCACGGCGAGCGTCGCAATAACTTCCGTAAGACGCTGGCGTACAAATGTCCTTTCGCTAAATTTCGCAGATGTTTTCGGAAACGATCGAATTGCGCGGGCACATTATCGATTCCCTTACGCTGACGAAAATTCTCGATCAGATTGTGACTGGGGGCGCCGCTTTTAACACCGTTGAATTCCGCATTGGCCAAAAACGCGCAGACCAGAGTTTTGCCCGGATTGAGATCACGGCGCCATCGCAAGAGGTGCTCGATGGCTTGATCAGCCGCCTGCGCGAACAAGGCGCAGAAGTGACTCCTCGGAAATAAGATGCGCAAATTGCTGCTTTGTCCGCCGGACTACTACGGTATTGAGTACGAGATTAATCCCTGGATGAGCCGGGCACGCGCTGCTGAAAGTGAGCTCGTCAAATCACAATGGGAAGGTTTGCGCCAAACTCTGGCGTCTCTCGACAGCAAAATCGAGCTGGTCCCGCCGCAACCGAAACTGCCTGACATGGTTTTCACCGCCAATGCCGGGCTGACGGTGGGTGAGAAGTTTATTCCGAGCAATTTTCGTTATCCGGAACGGGCCGGTGAAGCCCCTTTTTACAGGCGCTGGATGGAGGAGCATGGATACGAAACCATATGGTTGCCCGACAATTTGTATTTCGAGGGCGAAGGCGACGCCTTGTTTAACGATGACACCCTCTTTTGCGGGTACAAATTCCGCAGCGACATTCAATCGCATCGCGCGGTGGGCGAACTACTGCGTTGCAGAGTTATATCAGTCGAGTTGGTTGATCCGCGCTTTTATCATCTCGATACTTGTTTTTGTTCGCTGCCGAATGGGAGCGCATTCTGGTTTCCGGATGCCTTTGACGAATATGGTCAACGCGCCATTCGCGCCCACGTCAATGAGCTCATCGACGTCGATGACGAGGAAGCGAAACATTTCTCCTGCAACGCCGTTGTGCTCGGGCGTGATATCGTCTTGCCGGAGGGCGCCCCAAATCTCGTTAAAGCACTAACGAGTCGTGGCTACCAATGTCATCAGTTACCGATGTCGGAATTCATCAAAGCCGGCGGCGCGTGCAAATGTCTCACAATGTTTTTGCCGCAAAGGGAAGCGGTCGTCTGAGTGGAATGATGGAATCCGCCAGAGCGGTGCTCTGGATGGTTCCACTTTTTCGTGGGACCCTTACCTCACTCCATTACTCCCGCCCTCTGTGCCGTTTCGCTTTTAGCGCCGCTTCGATCTTCGCCGGCGGCAAACAATTCATCACGTCCTGCTTCGTTAACCATCCCTTACGCGCGGCGCCGATGCCGAACCACAGGTCTTGCAATCGCGCAGTGCGATGGGCATCGGGATTAATCACACAACGCACTCCTTTTTGTTTCGCTAACGGCCACCAGCGCCAGTCGAGATCGAGGCGTTTCGGCGCGGCATTGAGCTCGATCCAGGTTCCGCTCTCTGCCGCCGCATCCAACACGGCCGGAATGTCGATGGCGTAACCTTCGCGTTTCAGGAGCAAACGGCCGGTTGGATGCGCCAGCATGGTCACGAATGGGTTCGAAATCGCGCGGATCACCCGCCTGGTCATTTCCGCCTCGCCCAGGTTGAAAGTGGAATGCACCGACACCACGACAAAATCGAGTTGCGCCAGAATCTCATCATCGAAATCGAGCGATCCATCGCGCAGAATGTCGCACTCGATTCCACTGAAAACGCGAATGTCGTTTAGCGTGCTTTGTAATTTTCGAATTTGCGCGCGCTGGACATTCAGTCGCGCCGCGTCCAGCCCGTGCGCCTGCACTGAGCTGCGGCTATGATCGGCGATGCCAATGTATTCGAGGCCGAGTTCCTGCGCGGCCGCGACCATTTCCTCGATGGAATTGTGCCCGTCACTTGCGGTGGTATGGCAATGAAAAGTCCCGCGCAGATTTTCCAGCTCTATTAAGCGCGGAAGTTTCCCATTCTCGGCCGCTTCGAACTCGCCGCAGTTTTCCCGTAGCTCTGGAGGAATAAAATCGAGCCCGAGCGCGCGATAGAGGTCCGCCTCTTCATTCATTTTCGGGATCTTCGCGGCGATTGGTTTCGATCGGCCTCGTGATTTCCCGCCTGTCGCCGATTCATCTTTCGATTTCGTTCCCACGATTAGCGCGGGGCCAAGTCGATATTCGTTCAAGGTCCACCCGCGATTGAGCGCGCGGTTTCGCATCACGATGTTGTGCTCTTTGCTGCCGGTAAAATAATTTAGCGCGAAGGGATATTCGGCATTGCTGACGACACGCAGGTAGCACTGGATTCCCGATTTTAGTCGCACACTTGTTTTCGTCGGACCGCGTGCGATCACGCCCTCCACCAAGGGATGGGCACAAAAAAATTCCGTGATCGCCTCGGGAGATTTGCTGGCCACGATGAAATCGAGATCGCGGACGATTTCTTTGCGTCGACGGAAACTCCCGGCGATGCTTACTTGTGACGCATCGGCGTGTTCAGCCAGATCGCTGCGCAACTCTTCGGCTTCGTCGGCGATTTCACCGAATTGAAAGGAACCAACGTGCTTCGCGCGATTGGCGATGGCATTGCAAATCTTTGTTTGTGTCGTCTCCCCGAATCCTGGTAACTCCGCGACCCGACCGGATTCACAGGCGGCTTGCAAGTCCGCGATCGAGCTGATTTTCAATTGTTCGTAGAGCGCCTTGATTTTTTTCGCGCCCAGCCCGGGGATGGAAAACAATTCGAGAATGGCGGAGGGAAATTCGGCTCGCAGTTCATCAAGAAATTTGAGCCCGCCGGTCGTGGCCAGTTCACTGATTTTTGCCGCGATCGCTTTCCCGATTCCGGGAATTTTTTCCAGCGTTTCCTGATTTTGGAGATCGGAGAAGCTGGCGCCAAAAGCTTCGATGGAGCGGGCGGCATTTTGGTAGGCGCGAATCTTGAACGGATTTTCGTCCTTCAGCTCTAGCAGCGTCGCGATTTCCTCGAGCGCGTCGGCAATTTTCTCCTTCGTCATCATGTCTCGCTGAATTACAATTTCCGCGTAAGTTTCCCCTCCGCAAAATGGTTCGGTTCTCCGGTCAATCGGCTTCTTCGCGGCGTTTTTCCTGGAGCTGAAAAGGGATCAGTCCGGTTTTTCTGTGCGTTCGCACGAGGCGAAATGAGAATCTGTCGTCCCGAGCTCACTCGAGAGACCTGCCATGAGAATCTAAAGCTTTCGCCACGCGATTCCTCGACTCCGCCCCGGGGACGGGCCTCACATCCCCTCGCGTCTTAAATAGAATTTGTAGCGCTCGAGGACGCTGTTTACGTACCTGCGCGTACTGGGGAAATCGATGTTTTGGCGAAACGCCTGCTCCGACATCGGCGTATCCGGATCATTATTGGCCCAGCGCTGGGCCCGACTCGCCCCAGCGTTGTATTCCGCCAGCGCGAAGACCAGCGGTTTTTTTTGGTGTTCCCAGTGTTGAAAGGCGCGGCGCAGATACCAGGTGCCCGCTTCCAGGTTCGTTTTCGGGTCGAGCAAATCCTCAGAATGAAAATTTGCAACCTGAGTTTCGCGTGCCCATTCTCGCGCGGCTCGCTCGCTCACTTGCATCAGGCCGCGTTCCCCGGCGCTGCCGATTTTCCTCGGATCAAAACGGCTCTCACGCCAGACGACCGCTTTCACCAGCATCGGATCAAGCTGATGCTCTGCCGCGACCGTAACAATCAGATTATCGAATTGATGAAAACGCGCTGGGCTAATCCATTCATAGGCGGTGTAAACGACGTCACCGGATCGGAAGGCGAGAAGAATCAATCCGGCGGCAATCGCCAGAGCCAGACAAATGATTAGCTTGAGCAGGAACCGCAACATTAATGCCGCCTAACCATGCACAGTAAATTCGCGCGCGTCATTATCGATCGTGCCATTCGCCGGGAATTGGATTATGCGATTCCAGAATTGTTGAGTGAACTGGTCAGCGTCGGTGCGCGCGTGCGGGTGCCATTTCGCGATCGTCGCGCTTTAGCCACGGTCGTTGCTTTGCTCGAGCAAACAAGCGCGAAAGGCATTCGTGAGATTGACGCGGTCGTTGGCGAAGGACCGACTCTGAGCGAGCCGCTACTCGAACTGGCACGATGGATCTCGAATTACTACTGCTGCCCAATCGAAACAGTAATGCGCAGTTTGTTACCGCAGGTGATTCGAAAGGCGGAAGTCGGCTGGAAAAAGCAGCAATTTGTCGAGGCCGGTGCAGAGCAGTCACTGGAGACGATTGAGGCGCTACGTCGCCGCGCGCCGCGCCAGGCCGAATTGCTGGCGGAGTTAAACAAGACGAACGCGCCGCGCCCCGTCGCAGAAATTTTGCGTCGATTGTCACTCAATGCTACGACGCTGCAGGCATTGGCGAAACGTGGGCTGGTGAAAATCACCGAACGCGCCGTCGTGCGCGACCCGCACGCCGGTGAGGAATTTGTTCCAGCGCCGGAATTAGTACTCAACGAAGGACAAACGGCCGCCTTCGCGGAAATCGCGCGCGCCATTGCGTTACCGGAAATCGCCAAACCGATATTGCTGCACGGCGTTACCGGCAGCGGGAAAACGGAAATCTATTTGCACGCAATTCGAGAAACGTTGAAGCGTAATCGCACCGCCATCGTGCTCGTGCCAGAAATTTCGCTGACCCCGCAAACGGTCGAGCGGTTTAAAAGCCGTTTTGCCGAATCGCAAGACGCCGTCGCGGTTTTACACAGTCATTTGTCTGAGGGGGAACGGCACGATGAATGGCACAAGATCCATTCCGGTCGCGCTCGCATCGTCATTGGTGCTCGCAGTGCCGTCTTCGCGCCGTTGAAAAATCTTGGGCTGATTGTCGTCGATGAGGAACACGAGACCTCCTATAAACAGGAGGAAGCACCGCGTTATCATGCACGCGATGTCGCTGTGGTGCGCGCTAAAATTGAAAAGGCCGTCGTCTTACTCGGAAGTGCCACCCCGTCGCTGGAGAGTTATCAAAATGCGCTCACGAAAAAATACCAGCTCGCGACGTTGACCCAACGCGTCGACAACCGCCAGATGCCGCTCATTCGCGTAATCGATCTGCGCCAGGAACCGCGGAGCGGACGCCCTCCGATTCTGTCGGAGAAACTACGAAACGCGATCGCGGCTCGGATCGCCAAGCGAGAGCAGACCATTTTGTTTCTGAATCGCCGCGGTTTTTCCACTTCATTACTCTGCAGCAAATGTGGCAAGGCCCGCGACTGTCCGAATTGCAGTGTCGCGCTCACTTTTCATCGATCCATGTCGCGCTTGAATTGTCATCTTTGCGGACACACCGCCGCGGTTCCGAAGAAATGTCCGGAGTGCGGCCAGGAGGCGCTGATTTACGTCGGCTTCGGAACGGAAAAAGTGGAGTCGTTCGTCGAGCAAATTTTTCCGAGTGCGATTGTGAAACGAATGGATGCCGACTCGATGTCGCGCAAGGAAGCGTATCGCGAAACCCTGCGCGCATTTCGTGCCGGCAAGATCGATATCCTGGTCGGGACGCAAATGATTGCGAAAGGGCTGCATTTTCCGAATGTTACCCTTGTTGGAATCATCAACGCGGATCTGGCGCTGCATCTTCCTGATTTTCGCGCGGGTGAGCGGACGTTTCAGCTACTTACGCAAGTGGCAGGGCGCGCCGGACGCGGCGAAACGCCGGGAGAAGTTTTCGTCCAGAGTTATACACCGTTTTCGCCTTCGATCCAATTCGCGCGGCACCACGATTTTGCCGGTTATGTCGAACAAGAACTGGAGTTTCGCGAGCGCTGTGATTTTCCACCATTTAAACACGCGGTTCTGATCACGGTCCATTCCGCGCATCGGGAGCGCGGAAAATTTTCAGCCGAAACGCTCCGGCGAAAATTACGGGAAGCGTTGCCGGAAGAATTCAGCGTGGGCGAGGCCGCTGCCGCGCCTCTTGAAAAACTGCAAGGCCAATTTCGTTTTCATATTTTATTGCGCGGCAACGCCATGATGCGATTGAGCCGGCTGATCCGTGAAACACTGGACAAATTACCAATGCCGGAAGATGTCGCTGTGGCGGTGGATGTGGATCCCTATCAATTGCTGTGAATCGTCCGCCTCGGCTTTTGTTTTGCCACCATTCCGGGAACGGTGCGTTTGGCCAGGCTCGTAAAATCGGCCACGGCCGTATTTGTCGGCGAATCGCGTAACCGCAACAATCCGATTTCCAGCCCCAGTTTTTTTCCCCGGAGCGGGATCGCTCGCAGTTTCAGATTTCGCCGGCCACGCAGGGTAACTTTTGGCATAATCGTTCCCGACTTCAGTGGGCCAAGCGAGCGAAGCAGCGTTTCGATCGCGTTGATTTCGGCAACGATCCGGGGGCGCACCTGATGCATTCGGCAAATCTCATCGATCATCCGACGCATGACGAATGAATCGGGTAACTGGAGCAGGCGATGCTGATCCAACTCGGAGAATGGAATGATGCGCCGTTTCGCCCAGGAATGGTTTTCTGCAACGATCAAAGCAAATTCGTCTGTGCACAGCAGCTCATAGCGCAGATTCGGAGAATGGCGGGTGACGAACCCTAGACCAGCGTCCATCCGGCCTTCTTCCAAGGCCGTCTCGATTTCGGTCGAGGAAATTTCCTCTACGATAAGACTGATGGCGGGGTGTTCAGCCGCGAAGAGGCCGAGCAAGTCCGGAATCAGGGCAACGTTCAGGACCGGCACGACACCCACGTGCAGTGCGCCGCGCAACTGTCCGGGCTCGCTTCCGAGTTCCTGAAAACACTTCTCGAGCTGGCGCAAAACCATCCGGGCATGTTCCTGGAAGATCAAGCCAGCCGGCGAAAGCAGCACGCGTTTGCCACGTCGTTGAAAAAGTCGAACACGGAGCCCGGTTTCGAGGTCGCGGATTTGCTGCGAGACACTTGGCTGGGAAATGCCAAGACGATCGGCGGCGCGGCTGAAATTGCCCGCTTCAGCCACGGCCAGAAAATATCGCAGGTGACGGACCTCAACAGGATCGTGCATAAGGCGCAAAGAGGTTGAGGGAACTCGGTGTAAAATGCAATTCGCTGGACTTTACCCAGCAGGCTTGCACAGTAATTTCCATAGGCGTCGCTTATCGCGTTATTCGCAAAACCTCTATATGAATACGATTCGACTTATCACTGCCTTTCTTATTGCGCTCACTTTGCCTGGCTGCTCGAAAAAAGCGGGCAAGTCGGCCTCTTTTAACAAAGTGCGCGTCGGATACATCGGCATTACTTGCGAGGCGCCGATTTACGCGGCGGTCGAAAAAGGTTTTTTCAAGGAAGAAGGGCTCGAGGTTGAATTGGTGAAGTGCAACTGGGCCGCTTACAAGGACGCGTTGGCCCTTGGCAGCTTCGACATCACTCATCATCTCACCATGCTTTTTCTCAAACCGATTGAACAAGGTCTGGATGTAAGGTTCCTGGCCGGAATCCACCGCGGATGTTTGCGTGTTCAAGCCGGCGTGAAAACGAACATTCACACGGTCGAGGACTTAAAGGGAAAGCGAATTGGTGTGCCTGGAATGGGGACGCCCCCCTTCGTTTTCGCAAATCGTGTCTTTGGAACCCACGGAGTCGATGCCGGAAAAGATATTACCTGGAAAGTTTATCCGGCGGGGGAATTGGGCTTGGCGCTCGATAAAGGCGAGATCGATGCGGTGGCAGATTCCGAACCCATCGGAAGCCTATTGATTGCAGAAGGCAAAGTGCGAAACGTTGCGGACCAGATCATGGACGAACCGTACAACCAGGAGTATTGCTGCGAGGTCATTGCCAACGGCAAATGGGTCGACGCCAATCCGAAAGCGGCCGCCGCAGCCACGCGTGCGCTTTTGAAAGGAGCGAAGTGGGTGGAAACGAATCCGAAAGCGGCCGCAGTTCTCGCCGTGGAAAAGAAGTATCTCGCTTCCACGCCCGAGCTAAACACCGTCGCCCTCGCGCGGTTGCGTTACATTCCTGCTGTACAGTTGGCCGAAGATTCGCTTCACACCGCCGCGCGCGAGATGAAAGTCGCGAAAATGCTGGCCCCGGAAACCGACACCGAGGCATTGGCCAAGCGAGCCTTCATGCATTTGGACGGCGTCACCGATGAATGGCTAAAGAATCTCACCGTCGAAACCGTGGCCGGCGGCCAGTTGTCCAAGGACGAAGATGCTCGTCTACTCACGGCCCTCGCCGGTAAAGATCTGGAAAGCTCCTGTTGCCGAAGGAAAATGTTCGATCAACCCGACCAGGAAGCCCCGAATCTCGCCGACCCGGATGCGCCGTGTTTGTCGAAGAAATTGGTCGCCGATCAACCGAACCATTAATCGTATTCGTTAGCGAGCATGATCTTGAGAAACGGCGAGGAGGAAACCGTCGTGATCTCGACGCCAAAAGCACCACCGGTTTCGGTAGCGGCGAGCCTGCTGACGTTGTCGATCTTCGCCGGCGCAGTGGCCCTTGCTCTGGTTGTGCACCTGATCGTTTCCAGGAACGAGCCGCCGCTCGAGACGCGTTTCTATGCCATTTTCCTTGGCAGCGTCCTCGCGATCGCTGTAATCACCGCGCCTGCGCAACTCGTCTGGCCGCGCCTGCGGCAATTCCGCCAGAACCTGCATCCAATTCTCACCGCCGCGGCGTTGCTGCTTTGTCTCTGGGAAATCATCACCTCCGGTGTGCGGTTGCTGCCGCTGCCGTATTTTCCCGGTCCGGCCAAAGTCCTGCATAGTCTCATCAGCGATCGCATGCTGCTGTTTGACAGCACCTGGCACTCGCTGCTTCTGCTCCTTAGCGGGTACGCGCTCGGTGTCATTGCCGGATTGATCACTGGATTATGCATCGGCTGGTCGTCGCCGGTCCGCTATTGGGGAATGCCGTTGCTCAAAGTGGTCGGACCAATTCCCGCCACGGCTTGGATTCCCCTCGCAATGGTGCTATCTCCGTCGCCCCTGTTCTCTGCCGTGGCGCTCATTGCTCTCGCCGTTTGGTTTCCGGTGACAATGCTGACGGCTTCCGGTATTTCCAACACCCGCGCCTCTTATCTCGACGTGGCGCGCACACTCGGCGCCGGGCCCGGTTATCTCATCTTTCGTGTCGCTGTGCCCGCGGCGTTGCCGAACATTTTCATCGGACTTTTCATGGGACTTGGCGCCTCGTTCCTTACCCTGGTCGTGGCCGAAACGGTCGGCGTGAAATCCGGTCTTGGTTGGTATCTGAGTTGGGCACAAGGCTGGGCGGAGTACGGAAAAGTTTTCGCTGCGCTCGTGATTATGGCGGCGTTCTTCTCCACGATCATGACCGCTTTGTTTAAGGTGCGCGACCGCATGCTGGTTTGGCAAAAGGGAGTCATCAAATGGTGATGATGTCGGATGCTGAAGGTTCCACTCTTCAACTTCGCGATGTTCGAAAAAGTTTTCCTGATCCCGACGATCCGGTTAATCGGCGGCTGATTTTACCGGGAATCTCAGTCAGGCTTGCCGCCGGCGAACTCGTGTCGCTCATCGGTCCGAGCGGGTGCGGAAAATCGACGCTGTTGCGCTTGATCGCGGGATTGGAAACACCAGATTCCGGAGAACTTTTGATTGGCTCGGAGGCGATTCGTGGGCCGAGTGCGGAGCGCGGCCTGGTCTTCCAAGACCCGAATCTTTTTCCCTGGCTGACGGTGCGACGGAACATCGAGGCAGGGCTCGTCGCGCGCGGATTACTTCATGAAAAAAAGGCCGAGGTAGATGAATTTATGCGGCTGGTGGAATTGGAAGCATTTGCCAATGCTTACCCGCATCATCTTTC
>DATELT010000242.1:0-2074 GCA_035276245.1 Chthoniobacterales bacterium | reverse complement strand
CAAGGGTGAAAAAAATTGTGCCCACGGCTGAACCAGCGAACCCGGAAAAGATGAGGAATCCCCAAGTGCGCGCGTCTACTCTGGGTAGCTCCCGAACGTGGTAGAGAAGCAAGGGCAGGAATCCGATGAAAATGAGCACGTGTTCCCAGAAGACGATGACGTGGGCATCGAAAAGGTTGTTCAGCGGGATCCGCCAGGCACTTTCGGTTCCCCATAAAGCCGCGCCGAGGCCGACCAACCAAGGTCCGTAGCTCGCAGTCGTGCGATAATACGAGGATTCAGAGTGATTAGTTGAGGGTTGAGTATCGATCACTTGTCAGTCATTTAGGCGTTGAACGTTAGGCGTTGGGCGTTTGCCTCCGCCTCTTCCGCTTCAACCCCGCAACTCTTTAACGTGTGCGCTTCCTGCTGACGATTCTTATATTCTCTCAACCCTCAACCAACAATCCTCAACTATTTCGGCCCCAGCTGCTTAGGCCGACTGCCAGGTGGTGTAAGCGATGGGCGCTCGTCAATCTGTGGAATATGCGTACTCCGCGGATCAATGTTCCGGAACAAGTCGCCGTTCCGGTGCGTAGGGCAACACTTCCGGGAATTCGCCGGCGCGAATTGCCGCCTGCATTTCGCGCCAGAATTTTGGATAAAACAAATCGCCGTGTTGCTTCATTAGTTCCTCGCCAGCGACGCGTGGGAATGAAAGGAAACGCGAAAACTCTTCCGGGAAAATGTCATTCACCCGAACGGAAAACCAGGGTTCTGCGGAAATCTCCTCTTCGTAGGTTCGTGATTGTGGCAGCTCGCGGAAATTGCAGTCCGTGAGAAAACAGAGTTCGTCGTAATCGTAAAAGACGACGCGATCGCGCCGGGTCAGGCCAAAGTTTTTGGTCAGAAGATCGCCTGGAAAAATATTTGAAGCCGCCAGGTCCTTAATCGCCTTTCCGTAATCGCAGACCGCGCTGACGGCGGCGCCGTCGTCGGCCTGTCGCAGGAAAAGATTTAACGGTCGTACCCGTCGCTCAACGTATGCGTGGTTGATGAAAACATCGTCAGCATTGGCCCGGACAATACTCGCCGCATCACTTAACAATTCCTGCAGCAAAGTAGGATCAAATCGGTCCCGCGGAATGCGCAGGTGCTCGAATTCGTGCGCCTCGATCAGTCTTCCGGCGCGATCGTGCTCGAAGACGAGTTTGTAGCGTCGCATGACATCGCTGCGATCGCTGTCCTTTGGCTGGTCGAACCGGTCGCGAATGAGTTTAAAGACAACGTCATAACTCGGCAGTGTGAAGACGATCATGACCATGCCGCGTGTGCCCTCGGCCTGAACAAAGCGGTCGTTGGAATTCTGGAGTTGCCGGACGAAATCGCGGTAGAACTCGGTTTTGGCGTGGCGGTTGTAACCGATGGCGTTATACAGATCAGCCAGTCGTTTGCCCGGCATCAAATCACGCAGCCAGCGCACGAATGCGAATGGACACGGCGCATCGACACGAAAGTAAGCGCGAGTAAAAGAGAAAAGAATGGCGAGATCGGATTCACCGATGAGCAGTGCGTCCAGAACGATGCGACTTTCTGCCGGATGAGACAGAGCGAAAGCAATCGAAACTGAAACATCGCCGCGAAGTGCGCGGCCGACGATGTAGGCGCCACGGCCGCGATAGAAAACTGCACTGACAATTTCGATCGTGGCGGCATCTGGCAGCGCTGCGTCGAGACGTTTCGCCGCCAATTCCACCGACTCACGCAGATCACTCCAAAGTTCCGTCGCGAATCCGCCCACGCCTTCATCGGTGAGCAATTCGGTCATCAGCTTCGTCACCGTTCCGCCTGAATAGACGCGTGCGATTTGATGTTGTTCACCGGCGGACGCGTCGAAATCCGTGTCGACGAACTCGATTGCCTGGTTTACCCCCTCGGTCGCGAAGATGCGGCGGGTCAGTGAATTGAAGAAACTTTCGGCGATTCCCCAACGATCAGATTTCGCGATCAGCGCGGAATAGGCCGCCTTGGTCGCGCTCCAGATCGTACGATGATCCAGCCGATCGGTCATCAGCTCGCGCGTTCGATTTGTTAG
>DATELT010000241.1:0-9042 GCA_035276245.1 Chthoniobacterales bacterium | reverse complement strand
ATAGTAACGCGGTTGTTACCCTAACCCCGCAGTAGTCGCTACGCTTTGCCGGCGCAGTTCAACGGACTCTCTTCTAATTCGCGAATAGTGTAACCGACGTGACGCACTGTGTGAATGAGCGGTGGATCGCCGATTTTCTTGCGGAGTCGGCCGATAAAGACTTCGACTAGCTTTGTATCGTATTCATGCTCGTGTTCCCACACGCGTTCGCACAATTCAGTGCGAGTAAAGATACGGCCTGGCTCGCGCATAAGGACCTTCAACAACATCGACTCGCGCGCCGACAAATCGATTCGTTCCGTTCCGCGAAACAATTCATGGTTCGCCAGATCGAACGTTAGATCACCGACTCGCAAGTGAAGCGTGGGTTCCTCCGCGTAGCGGCGCCCAAGTGCGCGTACGCGGGCGACCAGTTCCTGCATGGCGAAAGGTTTCGGCAGGTAATCATCCGCGCCGAGCTGCAATCCGGTTACTCGATCCGTAACTTCGCCGCGGGCAGTAAGTACCAGGACCCGGCTGGCGACGCGTTGAGCACGCAGGCGACGCAACACTTCAAATCCATCCATTTGCGGCAAACCGATATCGAGGACAATCAAATCGAACGAATTTCCTAAGGCGGCGTGGAGAGCTTCTTCGCCGTTGTGGATCATTACCGGATCATGGCCCGCTTCGGTCACCGCCGACGAAATCTGTCGCGCTAATCGAACGTCGTCATCAACAACCAGAATGTGCATATCTCGGGTGCGACCGTGTGTTTATCCGGTTCGATCGGGCATGGAGCGAAAGAAAGCGATATTGTAAATGTAACATCATTGTTACCTGGGAAAAATCCTCAAAAGCGCACCGTTAATTGGGCGGCGAAAAGGTGGTTGCTGTCGTGGGGGCCATCGGTCTGCTGCTGAAAGCTGTATTGCAACTTCAACTGGGTGTGCGCTGTAAAACGATAACCAGCCGCGATATCGACCCGCCCGAGGTCGTGGCCCCAGCGAATCGTTTCTCCGCCGCCGTTATCGACCTTGCTAAAAAGCTGCTGGTTCCAGCGGAGCGCGCCGAAAAATTGGGGAGTGAATTTGTACTTCGCTTCCAAGTAATAGGCGAGCGTGTCCGCGTTACCGACGCGCGGAACCTCGAAGCGGGCTTGGTAAACCTCAGCCCACACTTGCAGATGATGCCAGGCGAAGCTTGCGTCCTGCCCCAGAACCAATTCCCGGAAATCGCCGATATCACGGCCGGGCGGCAAGGTTGGTTCGGCTTCAGCCCGGAAATAGGGACCGTCGCTCGCGGAAAACCCAAAGTTCCACATTTGATTCGGCCGAAAGCCCACGCGTGCACTAAAAGTCGGATGATCAAAACCAACTTCGGTCGCGTTCCACGATTCCGGACGCGAAGAAATTGACGCGTTTTTTACTTCGGCGGCGTAATCAAATTGGTCCAGTCGACCAGAAACAGAAACACCAGTGGCATAACTCGGTCCCCAAATCACGGGATTGAATTCGTACTTCGCATTCGGTTCAAACCTGTGGGAGAAATCCCGCACTGAGGCGGGCGCGGCCTTATCAGAGACGGCAGTGACGTTTTCATACACCAAAGGCGCATTGATGAAAGGATTGTCCCATGACAAATGCCGCGGAATAAAATTGCCGACGACGGTAGCGAATTTACCGACTTGCAGGGTAAAGCGGCCGTCAGCCCATGGTGTTATCCGAAGCGCGTATTCATCCAGCCGAACCTTGGCGCCATGGTCGCTTGGATCGAACCCGCGATCGAGCCGCGCCTGGGTGAAGAAATAGATTTGCGATCCTGCCTGAGCATCGAGAAACAGGGTCAGACGTGGATTGAAGAGATTGTCGCTGTTGCTGTCAATTAACCCCGGCGCGGGCTGCTCAAAATTGTAAAACTCGAGGTCGATGGTGCCGCTTAAGCGCGCACGAAAATTGTCCTGAAAGGCGGCAACCGTCAGTGCGGCGTCGAGACGATCGAATAATTCGTCGACCTCGAACGCCGGTGCGCTACTAGCGAGAAGACAAAAGCACAACGTGCGCACCAGTTTCATAAGCTTTAGCTCGTTGTAACTGGGACAGCTTTCGCGATGTGAAAACGCGCCTCAAACTCCGTCCAATCATTTTCCGATCGAACCAATCTTAAGTCGCCGCCATGTAATCGGGCGAGCTCGCGCGCCAAACTTAAACCGAGTCCATGGCCGACCACGGTCGTGCCAGAATCATGATAAAACCGCTCGAAAATACGTTGTTGCGCGGGTGGAGCGATAGCATGCCCGGTATTGCCGATTGTCAGTATCACGTCGCTATTCTGCTGTTGCGTCAACACCCGAATTCGACCGCCCGGGCGATTGTATTTGCGCGCGTTTTCCAAAAGGTTTTGCACAATGAGGGAGGTGTAGCGTTTCTCGCCGGTAATAAATAAACTCTTCGGAAACTCCTTCTCGATCGTTACCTCGCACGCATCCGGCAATGCGGCCAGATCCTCGAGCCAATCCTCGATCAGTCGAACCAAATTTACCGGTTGAGAATCGATCTTTAAGTGACCAGCATCCATCCGGGACAAAAGAAGCAAGTCATCGATCACACTGGTCAAGCGGCGCGTCTGATGCAGCAGAGCAGAGAGTTCTTCGTAGACTTCCGGCTGGAATTCCTCGCGCGCCAACAATGATTCAATCCCGGTGCGAAGAACCGTTACCGGGCTTTTTAACTGATGAGAAGCATCGGCTGAGTAACGTGCGGTTCTCTCTAACTCCTCGCTCGTAGATTCGAGAGCTGCTTCCGCGCGATGGCGTTGCGCTCGATTTTCTTCCGAATCAATGGCAAGTTGCTCCACCGGCCGGGCAAGACGCATGGCGACGAAACGGCTGGCCACGAATCCTCCCAGCAAGAGCAACGCACCCGCGCCCCCGATTTGCCAGCTCAGCCGACGCTGTCGGGCAAGCGAGTCGGTTAGTGGATAGATGCAAACTTGGTAGGCAGACGCGAGAAGTGAATCGGCGTTGAGCCGCTCATAGAACAAAAGTTGGGTATCACCATCCACCGTGACGGTGAAACTGCCTTTGCTACGATCACCCCTGGCAATAGCCTGTGTGACTTCGTCGGCAAGAGCCTTTCGCCCAGAGGTCGGGAGTAGTGCCAGGTGCAGGGCGCCGTCAATCCAGATCCCGCTTCTCATACCTGCACGCGCGCGAACCCCAGCAAACTCGAAGGGCCGGAAGCCCACGACTAATGCCGCAATAATTTCGTTAGTTTCACTGGAAAAAATCGGGACGAATATTACTTCGTCCACGGCTGGCTGCACAGCGGTGCCCTTTTCCGCCAGATAAGCAGTTTGCTGCGTATCCGGTAACTTTTTCAGGGCTAGTCGCTCTTCGTCATCTGGTGCGAGCTTGCCAACTTCCTGTGCATTCGGCGGTGGGAGGACCGTACCATCGCCGTTGAGAAACCGGTAAAATCTTGCGTGGAGCGAGCCGGCGGCTTGTTCGGCCGGTTGTTGCTCAGTTTGCATTAGGTCCGCCAATTCGTCTTTCGCGCTCGGATAAAGCAAATCGACAGCGTTATCTTCTAAGGCGGCGTGGATACGTGGCTTTGCCGCAAGTCGGCGGCAACGTTCCTGGAGCGCTGCGTTACGTAGTTGCTGAAGGCGATGCAGCCATGAGATCTCGGCTTCGAAGCTTTGTCTCAAATCGCGCTGCGCCGTTATGGCGACATTTCGTTGTGCAAAATAAAGTCCGATAATTGTTAGGCCCGAAACCACCAGCATCATCGCTGCCAGCAACTTCGTGCGAAAACTTGTAGCAGTGCCGCTCCTGGGGCCGGATGACACTGTCATGGGAAATCGGCGTGCATCGTCGCTCCATCTTTCAAATCAACTGGTTGTTCCCGCGTCGTCTTGCTATCGATCCACGCCTTGAGCAAATAGTGACCGGAAGGAAGCCCGCTCAATCGAAACCGGCCGTCCTTGTCTGTGGTCACAAAGTAGGGCGTGTCCAAAACGAGAATGAGACCGCGCATATGCTCGTGAATGTCGCAGCGCAATGTCACCAACCCCGGCGTGTCAAAAACTTTGGATGGGATTGGGCGCTCATCCGGCCGATAGCGTCCTAAATCGAATCGTTTCGCGGGTGAATACGAAAAAACGCTATGGTAGGTGTCGTCGAAGTTCGGGAATTCTATTTTTGTCCCGACGCGCACCGGCAGGAGTGCGGGAATAAAGGTGAGATCTTTTTGTCCAACCTGTTTAGTTATAGAAGAATTCGGTCTCCCAAACGAGCCTTCCAAATATACCACTGCGAGCGGCGGTTCGGTTTTCAGGACGTTCCCAGTGGTGACAATCTCATAGCGCTTGGCCATGACCGGCGGGACGTGTGATTCCGGTAATTGCACACGACCCTCCACGACCGCGCCGGCGAAAACGGAAAGGGGCAGGAAAACGAAGATGGCATCGAACAAAATAAGCCGGCGAAGATCCATCGGGTGCTAATCTAGCATCCTCGCACTCGACGGGAAGTCTCGCTAGGGAAGCTGTCCTACTCGCTGTAGCGGCGCTCTATGAGCGCCCAACCTGTTAGAGTTAGGTACGGGCGGCGTTGTCGGCCAGACTGCGACTACAGATTTCCTCAACGCTTGTGCAGAATTCGATACGTTAAAAAACATTCGTGGCCGACGACTTTCATTTCCTGCAAAGAACAGCGAACGCTGCCCGGAAGAAAAGTCATGCCCATGCCGATAAGGGTCGGAGCGTTTTTCCCGCCAAAAAGAAACGGCGCGATCGTCAAATTTAGCTGATCAGCAAGCCCCTGTTTGAGCAATGAGCGAAACAGCGCCGGACCGCCCTCACAGGCGACATGTTTCACCTTAAAATCGTAGCGCAGTTCCTGTAGCATCCAGCGTAGATCAACGCTCCTCGCCTGGCTTAGATAAAGCGTCGCCTTCTTGCGCAGTTGCTGCCGCGTACGGCGAGGCATTCGTGTCGTGGAAAAAATTATAATAGGCGCGAAATCAGTCTCGAAAATTTTCAGCCGGGGATTGATCCGGCCCTTATTGGAAACAATCACGCGAATTGGATACGCAGACTGTCCGCGCGCGATTCGTTCCCGGCGTAAATCCTCCCGTGGAATTCCTAATCGCACATTGTCGTTCTCAATCGTTCCGTGGCCGACAAGAACGGCATCACCCAGCGCGCGTTGTCGAATGAGATGCGCTTTGTCTTCCCGGGAAGTGAAATCGACGGGGCTGTAGTTCTTTGTCGTCACCTTACCATCGACCGTCATGGCGAAGGTGACAGCGACGAAAGGGCGAGTTGAAGGGTCGAAGTGTTGAACCGTTGAAGTGGATTGTAAGTTCGTTCGCACGATATCACTCTTCAACGCCTTAACGCGTTACTGTTCGCCGATTTCATGCTCAAGCGTCGCTACTTCTGTTTCCATTTCACGCATGCGCACATGACGCGTTTCGCCGCTCGGTTTGTAGAAGAAGTAAACGATGCCACCCGGCAAGGAGCAGATGAGAATGATAAAAAAACTCAGCGAACCGATGAGAACCGCCACGCCTTCGGGAACTCCGCAAAGTTGATGAAGCAATGTTTGCAAAATTCGCTCGCGCAAGCCGACGCCGGCGAAACTGATCGGAAGCGCGGAAATCGTACGCTCGATTGGCATGACAGCGAAAAAATTTGTAACCGGCACATCCGCGCGCAACGCATACGCGGCACAAAGAAAGGTGGTGAACGTGGCAAGGTGCGCAATGATTGACGCACCGAATGCGGTGAGCGTGGCGAACCAATGTCGCGCGTAGAGGTGATAAGCCGCGGCAATTTCGATCAGTTTTTCGCGCCCGGGAAATTTGTGCGGTAATGCGTGAAAAAGATTGAATCCGCTGATGACGAAACTCGCGAGCAAGCTAGCGATGGAAACGCCGAGAAGGAGGAGCAGAATCCCGAGCAAACGCCGTGTATCTTGAGTTTGCGAAAGGAGATCGAAGCGCAGACTGACGAGTGTGATTGTAATGGCGACGAGCGCCACCAATCCAATGAAGCGGTCAAAGACGACCGCGAGCAAAGCGCCCGCTTTTTTATCCGGTGTTTCTTTGAGTAAGAGGTAGCTCTTAATAATGTCCCCGCCAGTTCCACCAGGCAGAAACTGGTTGTAAAACATGCCAATCAAAGACAGACCGAAAACCCGTCGCAACGTCAGCCGAATTCCTTGCACCCTTAATAAGACTTGCCAACGCAATGCGGCTGCGATTTCGACTACTGTGTAGGCTAAAATTCCCCCAATTAACCAGAAATACTTCGCGTGCTTGACGGCCTGCCACATTTCCTGGCGTTTGCGCGGATCGTGGTAGACCAGATAGAGGAGGCCGATGGTAACCGCTAACTGAAGGAGAGTGATCAGGATTTTTTTCATTCGCCGAAGCGTTCCGTCCAGATTGCACGCGACTGGATGATTTCTTCCGAGGATAACCGAGGGCTGAGCTCCCAGACGATCTGGCAATTTCGCGGCAGCAGCCGGGTGAGAGGTTCCAATTTCATGTCGCCGAGAAAAGGGGGTTGGTGGTCCTGTCCCGGCCAATTCACGTCCTGCATGTGACAACCAATCGTGCGCGCGGAGATCGTCCTAAGCCATTCGGCATGATCAAGAAATCCAAGATTTTCCTTAATTTGAATATGTCCCATGTCGTGCCAGTATCCGACGTGCGGCGCGGCGATTTCATCGAGCAATTCTGGGATCTCGCGTTCCGACGGAATCTCTTCGTAACCGCGACGCCCCTCGATCCCAAGACGGACACTATTCTCCGCCGCCCGTTCAACGATAGGCTTGAGGCATTCCTTCTCCCGCGCGAGATACGTCGGTGCCGCCTGCTCGCGCGTTCGCACGGCGTCGATTTTTTTTTTAACATATTTGCGCGAAAGCAACCGGCCGTCCTGCGCCAGCGCAATTAATTCATCGGTGATCGGATTCATCGAGATCGAACCGCAATGCAGCACGACACAAGAAGCGTTTAATCGCGCGGCAAAATCGAGAGTTTGCAGTGTTTGTTTCACGGCCCGATCGCGCTCGCTTTTTCGAGCAGCGGAAAATTCGTAGCAATCGGGTG
Source organism: Chthoniobacterales bacterium (assembly GCA_035276245.1). Classification (GTDB taxonomy): domain Bacteria; phylum Verrucomicrobiota; class Verrucomicrobiia; order Chthoniobacterales; family UBA10450; genus AV69. The sequence goes on along the minus strand of DATELT010000241.1, from coordinate 1,942 downwards.
ACGCGCCCATGATTTCCAAGGGCACTGGACAGAAATTGTGCAAGCTGCTGATTCGTACTTCGCCGGCATCAAGCATTTTTTGAATTCCAGGCATGAGGGAAACGCCAATGCCGTGTCCTAACTCGATCAAGTCGAAACCAAGCGCCTGAATCTCGCGCAACATTTCCTCGCCCGAAGTGTGGCGTCCCGAATTCCAGCAGGTAGAGAACGCAATCATCGGCCAGGCGATTGCTCAGGTGGCCGATGCCATTTCGGATTCGGAGATGGGAGTTTCTGGCCGATCGCAGACATGCCGCCCGGCAATGCTCAAAACGTAAACCGCCACGATGCCATAAATGATGGATGCCCCGGCGAGGGCAGTGCGCATGCCGATCAAATCCGAAACGCCTGGAACGACCAGTCCGCCAATTGGCATTAAGCCGAAAAAGCTCATACCGAAAACAGCGGAGACGCGGCCGCGCAATGGCGGCGGTGCATGTTCCTGCACGATGGTATTAGCCAAGCCGAAATTCATCGAAAGGGCGATGGCGACGAGACCCATTGCCAATGCGGTGAAAAGAAAACTGTGCGAGCGCGACATGCCAAAAACGCCCGCGGCAATGGCGACAACATTAAAGCTCATAAATTTGAGCCGCCATTGACGTTCGACGGTAAGCAAACCGACAGCGCCAAAAAATGCTCCCGTTCCGCTGACCGCCATCAGCCAGCCGAGTTCGCGCGGTCCCAGGTGAAGAATGTTGCGGACGTAGAGTGGCAGCATTGCTGGCGAGATGGCGGGAAAAATGAAAATGGTGTTGAGAGCAATGAGCATGATCATCGAGATGATAATGCGATTGGATCGGACGTAGCGAATACCTTCGCCGAAACCGGTTTGCCGCTGCGCTTCTTCCTCAGCTGTGCCGCGAGGTCGTTTGGGGAGCGAAACGAGCGCGATGATGAGCGCAGCAAAGGAGATCGCGTTGGCAAAAAAAGCTGCTGCTGCTCCCCACCAACCGACCAAAATGCCGGCGACCGAAGGCCCAATTAATCGCGATCCGTGAAAAACTGAACGATCCAGTGCGACGGCCGATGCGATTTCTTCGCGCTTCACCAATTCCGGAACGAGCGCCGATATCGCAGGCATTTCAAAACCGATCGCGATCCCGAGCAAACTCCCAAAAAGTATCATGTGCCACATATGGATTTGATGGGTTTGGACGAGCCATCCCATGGCGATCGCGAACACGATTTGCGCAACTTGAGTCGCGATCAGAATCTTGCGCTTGTCGGAACGATCCGCGGCTGATCCGCCGGTCGGAGTAAAAATAATTGTTGCCACACCTGTGGCAAAGGTCGCTAACCCGATCATGAACGCGCTGTCGGTCAACGTGCTCATGACATACCCCTGTGCCATCCACTGCATCCAGGTGCCGCTATCGGAAATGAGGGAGCCAATGATGTAGCGGCGAAAAGGCCCGGCATGTAGAAGTGCGAGCATTTTTCGTCGGGATCCGGGCACGTCGGTACTCATGGGCAAAGACAGATACCTGTGGCGCGACGCAGTAGCAATCGCGTCAGCGCCAGCGCGGGTTTTTATGGATGCGGGCGGAGATGATTGGCCCAGAACAACAAGCCTACCAGCACCCCCAGGGACGTGATGATTATCGCCAGAGCTTTTTGCGTGTCTTTTGTCATGTGAAACGACGCCCACTTTGAAATGGAACAGGCGGTTCGTCTACGATTTTCCGCGACTCGTTTTCGTGCCGCCAGGAATGGGCGATTGACCTCAATCGCCGCTGTGCTTTTCACGTGTCGATTCTACGGACCAGGGCTTCATTGCTAATGGCCAGGTAACTCCAACTAGAAATGTTCGATTTCCCAGCGATCGCCCGAACTGAGCAACACAAAGCGCAGGGCAATCGGTCCGCGTGCACTCTCGGCACGAGACTGGAATAACGCTTGG
>DATELT010000240.1:0-3054 GCA_035276245.1 Chthoniobacterales bacterium | reverse complement strand
AAATTTAGCGGAGCGTTCGCCGATTGCGCGATCGGTTTTGCCAGGCGCCACCAGGATCGTGAAATCGTCGTGATCGTGCCACGGTTATCATCGCGGGTCGGGTTTCCGCCAGTCGGCGAATGCTGGCAGGATACACATGCTAATCTGGCATCTGGTCCTTCTGGTTTGCGCGATATTTTTCACGACCGCGAAGTTCGCGCGGAAAATTCACAGCTAAAATTGTCGGAAGCAATGTCGCAGCTTCCCTTTGCCGTGTTCACGAAATCTTAGGCGCATGCCGCAAATAGCGGGATCAGAATTCGTCGGGCACCCTGCGATGGACAATTACTGCCTCGGCAATTCCACCGGCGTTTGATGACCGCGCGTAAACGCATTCAGCAATTCACCGAGCCATTCCGAAAAACCTCTGAGATTCGCCACCAAATCTTCACCGAAACTGGCAAAAGTGATTTGCGGCGATGCAATCACAAGCAGGATGCTCAAAAGCACAAGGTTCATCAGATAAATGAAAACGAGCGAAAAAAATGTTCCGTGATCGCTCAAATCAGTCTGGTTTTTTGGAATCATCCAGCAGGTGAAGGTGAGATGGAAGGCCCAGGTAATACCGAGAATGGCGTAGAGGAGCTGGCCGTATGGGGCGACGTTCACGAATAAGCTCGCGATCCCATAGGCCAGAATCGCAAGCAGACTGTAGAGCGGGAAGAAATACGGAGCGAGCGCGATCAGGAAATTTGTTCGGTTGGTTACGATATGGCCACCGTCCCCGCTGACCCGAAACTTACTGACGCGTCCGCCCATTAGCCAAACCCAGAGTACATGCGTCACCTCGTGGCCAAAGACGTAGACGATGACCGGCCGCGGCAAACCAACGAAGGCGATCAGCCAAAGGACGACACCGAGCGAGAAGAACCAAAATTCCGCGCCCGCCCACAAGCGCTGATGAATTGTTGCTCGGGCGAAAGCAGTGAAAAATGTCTGGGTCAGGATCGCGCACCATGGCAACACAAAAACTGCGATGATGTTTTTGACCCAGCGCGTCGGCACTGTCAGCGGCATCGGGTGATCCGGGAGGCGCCTCGCCATCGGCGCGACATTGCGTACGACCCTTACGCGTGAGGGCTTTTTACGGTGGCGCTGAGAAATGGACCTGCGATGCGGCATGAAAATTATTTTGTCATGTCAGCGACTATGCCAATCCGGCTCGGACCGAGACATGTCTAAATATTTCTGAAGAAATAGCGAGAGATTCCTCGGCTTTGCTCGAAATGACAGAGAGGAAACTTACGCCCGGCCCATATAGGCGCCGGTACGGGTGTCGATCTTGATGATTTCGCCCTCTTTGATGAAGAGAGGGACGTTGATCGTCTTGCCGGTCTCAAGTTTTGCCGGCTTGGTCACGTTACTGGCGGTGTCACCACGGAGGCCCTCGGGTGACTCGACTACTTTCAAGCTGACCGAGGCTGGGAGTTCCACCTGCACCGCTTTGCCTTCGGCGTAGAGAACTTGTACCGGTAAATTTTCCACCAGGAAATTTCTGGCATCACCAAGCAGGTTTTCCTGTAGCGTCACAGTCTCGTACGTCTCCGGGTCCATAAAATGATAGCCGTTGTGGTCCTTGTAGCTGAATTCGAGCGTGGAGCGGTTGATTTCGACCAGCTCGACCTTGTCTGTGGAACCGAAACGGACATCGGCGCTTTTGCCGGTATTGATGTAACGAATGATGGCCTGGACAAAGGCGCGCAAATTCCCCGGCGTGCGGTGATGCACTTCCAGGACAATGGCAGTGTTGCCGTTGTATTTAATTGCCATTCCTTTTCGGAGATCGTTTGCCGCCGCCATTTTTTGAGAAGAAGTGACTAGTGACAGGTAATAGGAAAAGAGGCGGATTGTGCCACGGGGACGTGTGTTGCGCAACTCGTTCGCGGAGACGACGAGGCTACAAAAGCTTCAATCGTGTCAAATCCTGTGAGTCAACAATGCCGACGGGGGCATTGTTATCGTCAACCACAACGAGATCGTCGATACGATGGCTCTCGAGAAGATTGAGAACTTCGACCGCGAGTTTGTCCTTGTGCACGCTTACTGGGTTCAACGTCATTAGATCTGCCACCAAACGCTCGCCCACTTTCGGATCTTTTTGAAAATGCCGGGCGAAATCGCCGTGGGTAAAAATGCCGAGCAATTTCCCATCGGTATCGGCGATGACAGCGGCGCCAGCCCGCACTGCGGTCATGGTTTTCAAGACGTCGCGAATTGTGGTATCGGACGCTACCAGCGCGAGCGCCTCGCGCGGCCGCATGATCTGATGCACGCGCATCAGCAAACTACGGCCGACCATTCCGGCCGGATGAAATTTGGCAAAATCTTCCTTTTGAAATCCGCGCGCCTCGAGCAGCACCATCGCAAGAGCGTCACCCAGCGCCAACATTACTGTTGTGCTCGAAGTGGGCGCAAGGTTCAGCGGACACGCTTCCTGTTCGATATTCACGTCGAGAAAGACGTGGGCGTTTTTTGCCAGAGTCGAATCGCCGTCGCCGCAAATCGCAATGATCTTCACCTGAAATCGCGCGATCGCCGGCAAAATCCGCAGCATCTCTTCCGTCTCACCGCTCGCGCTCAGCGCCAGAACGGCATCGCCGTCCGCCACCATTCCGAGGTCGCCATGCAAGGCGTTGAGCGAATCAAGTACCACCGCAGGCGAACCGGTGCTGGTAAGGGTGGCGGCGATTTTGCTGCCGATGTGACCGGATTTTCCCACACCCAGGACGACAATTTTCCCACGTGTGTCGACCGTCGCTTTCAGGAGCTCGATGGCGTCGGCAAAACTCCTACCCAAACGCTGGCGCAAACGCTGTAGTTCGAAGATTTCGATTTCGAGCACACGTGCGGCCTTTTCAAGATAGTCCATCGGAAGTATAATTGAGCCGAGGCAACAAACCGGGCAAGACAGTTCCAGTAAAGGAGGAGTTGTATATGAAAAAATTATTCGCAGTTGTGGGAATGACGTTGATCGCAGGCGCCGCCTTTGCCCAGACTTACACGGCGCCGGGTGCG
>DATELT010000239.1:0-14818 GCA_035276245.1 Chthoniobacterales bacterium | reverse complement strand
ACCAGCGAATCGAGATCTTATGTTTGTTCCCGCCGGTAAATGGTCGGCCAAGCTTACAAACTTCTTATATTTGATGACAGAAAATGCCTAGTAGGTCCGTTTTTATTGGAAGAATATAAGTGTCTGGAAAGGCGAGACATCGATCTATTCCTGGTGTTTGTTTGCCGCGAAAAATCCTCGCTGGCATGGCCAGTGCTTGTCTGTCATCAATGATTTCTCGCGCGGCGTGTTTTACTACGTCCTGCTGCGGCGTTAGCAACGTGGCGCGCTGAGGAACTCCCCACGCTAGCCTCTCCCTGAAAAGGGAGAGGCGAATGGGTAATCCTAAGACCCGCGTTGCTGTCTCGCTTACAATCCTGGCGTCAATGATTCTACTCGGTCACACGCCCAGAATTCCTCAGTGAAAAGAAACGCCATGCTCTCACCAAGGGAGCCGGGGAATTGTTGAATCAAGCGCTGCCCGCTTTACACTAGAACTAGATGCTCGATGCTATCCTAGGGGCGCTAAAGTGGGGGGCGGTTGGATTTGTGGTCACCCTTTTTCTCATGGTGATGTTCGAGGCTAGCCGAATTCACGATGATATCCCGGTTCCTGAATTCAAACGTCGCCATACCAAACGGACAGCAGTGGTACTTTCTACTTTTGCCGGGATTCTCTCCGGTCTTGTCTGGCTGCTGGTGCAACACTGGGACTAACTTTTTCGCCGTCAGGTCATCTGTTCCTCTGGTGGAACTCGATAAGTTAGTAGAATGAAAATACCATTTGTTCTGGGCGTCGTCGGCCACTTCGGCCTGGCGGTACGCGATCCGAAGAAGAGTGCCCGCTGGTTTCAGCGAACTTTGGGTCTGCGCAAGGAATTTGACTTTAAGAATGGCATTGCTGTTGGAAACGACAACGTCACCATTGCCTTGTTTAAAGGTAAGCCCTCACCACAAACTCTGGACCATATGTCTTTTCATTTGCCGAATATGGTGACCTTGAGAAAAGCGCTGGCGCACCTAAAGAAACACAAGGTCGATCTCGAAGATCCGGGCGACGAGATCGGGCCGGAGGCCTCCGGATCGAAACATATGGGTCTGTGGTTTCATGACCCCGACGGCTACCGGTGGGAGCTATCGGTTCAAGGCGGTAAATAGCAGGCCAATATTTGCTCTTTCTGCCCCTCCTCCTTGCTCCCTTCCGCTCGCTCTTCTATTTTCAATGCAAGCAATGTCTAAAAAGGTGTTAAAGAAGCCGCCCTCACCTCCCTCCTCTCCGGTGGGAAGAGGAGGTTCGCATTCTCGCTCCCACGATGACTACGCGAACAGCGGTTCCCCCGCCCGTGGCGAGAAGGTTAGGAGGAGGGTTTTTCAAAGGCCTTCTAAGCCCGTCTCCGTTCGCTCTGGTCAAGTTGAATTCCTTAAGCTCAACCTGCAACGACGGGAGTATCGCGATATCTACCAATGGGTGCTTTCTTTGAAGTGGCCGGAGTTCGCCCTTTTTCTGGCCGGCATTTATGTAATCTTGAATCTGGTTTTCGCCGCATTCTACGTACTCGGTGACGAATGCATTGCCGGAATGAGGTCCGGTTCTTACTACGACGCGTTCTTTTTTAGCGTCCAGACGCTCGCGACCGTCGGCTACGGCCACTGGTATCCCCAGAATCTTTACGGCCACATCGTCACTACCATCGAAATCATCGTCGGCGTGTTTGGTCTAGCCGTCATGACCGGCCTGATTTTCGTCCGTTTCTCCCGGCCAGCAGCGCGAATCTTGTTTAGCAAGGTAATCGCCATCGGACCGTTGAACGGACGACCTACCCTGATGCTGCGCGTCGGCAACCTACGAGCGCAAAGCATGGTCGAAGCAGAGTTCAGGATCCTGTTCACGCGCGACGAGCCAATTATGGAAGGCGACACGTTCAGGTATTTCTACAGCCTGAAACTACACTTTGACCGGCTGATTTCCTTTCCCGCCGCCCTTACTCTTCGCCACACCATCGATGAGCAAAGCCCGCTTTACGGCGAGACTGCAGAATCGCTGACGAAGAGTCGCGCCATGTTTGTTGCCTCCGTTGTCGGAATCGATCCCGTCATTCCAGCGTCGGTACAAACCCAGCAGGATTACACCTGGCGCGACGTCCGGTTCGGCGAACGCTTCGTGGAAATTTATTCCGAGCCATCTGATGGGAAACTTACAGTCGATTTTGGTCGACTTCATGATACGGAGCCGGTGAGTGAACAGTCGATTCCGAGGACGTAGTTTCGATAAAACGTGACGCCGCGAGAAGCGCGAAAGTCACTCACTGGCGCCTCTGCCTTTCGGTTTGTCCTCATCCTCGGCATTGCCAACGGCTTCGCCGACTTTACTTACGAAAGCGCCCGGAGCGTCACTGGCCAATTTCTAGGGTCTCTGGGTGCAAGCGCCGCGGTCATCGGTTTCACCGCCGGACTCGGAGAACTACTTGGTTACGCACTGCGTTCGTTTAGCGGTTATCTTGGCGACAAGACTGGCAAATACTGGCTGGTTACGATTGTCGGTTACGTCGTGAATATGCTGGCAGTACCAGCACTGGCTTTAGCCGGCAACTGGCCACTTGCTGCGAGTTTAGTTGTAGCCGAACGAACCGGACGCGCCATTCGGAAACCGACTACTGACGCCATGCTTTCGTTCGCTGGTCATAAACTTGGCCGGGGCTGGGTCTTTGGCTTGAACGAGGCACTCGATCAAGCCGGTGCGACTTTTGGCCCGCTCATCATTTCATTAGTTCTATTTAAGCACGGTGGCTATCGGACTGGTTTCGCACTGCTTTTGATCTCCGCACTGATTACTATCGCGGTTGTTCTCACCGCCAGCTATCTCTTCCCGAGTCCACGCGAACTGGAAGTGGGGCAGGGCCTGGAAACCAAAGGAGTTTCCCACTCCTATTGGCTTTACTTAACTGCCGGTGCTTGTATTGCGGCAGGCTTCGCCGATTTCGCACTCATCGCCTATCATTTTCAAAAAACTGGATCCGTCGCGGGGCCAGTCATCCCCATTTATTATGCCATCGCCATGGCTATAGGCGGTGCGGGCGCGCTCCTTTTCGGGAAATGGTTTGATAGAGCTGGTGTATCCATTGTGATGATCGTCACCTTCACCTCCGCCTTTTTTGCACCGCTTGTCTTTTTCGGTCGAACCTGGATCGCTCTTTGCGGAATGATCCTCTGGGGAATCGGCCTGGGCGCCCAAAATTCGCTCCTGAAATCCGTCGTTGCTCCTTTACTTCGCCGAGATGTCCGGGCAACCGGTTTCGGTCTATTCGATACTGGTTTCGGCGTCGCCTGGTTTGTCGGCAGTTGGGTTATGGGCATCCTTTACGGAAAATCGATTCTTGCCCTGGTGATCTTCTCCGTCGCCTTGCAGCTGCTTTCGCTCATACCTTTCACACTTGCAAAACGGGTGGATTGAACTGCGACTTAAGGCCCTTCGAGACTACTTCACAACGCGCAAGCCGATCGATTAATCGCCAAGTCAGGATTGCTTCAAAGATGGCGCGGCCTTCTCTTTTGTCCTGATATTAATTTCCGAGGTAAGCGTTCGATGAACTGGGCACTTATCCGCGATTTCCATTAACTGCGATCGCTGCTCGTTTGTCAGCGAGCCGATCAGTTCAATCTCGCGCTCGATTCGATCGATTCTGCCTTCCCTGGTCTCGCACTCGGCACAGTCGGCGGCATGAATCTTTGAATGCCAGAGCGAGACGACGACCTCTTTTAGCGGCCAGTTCCTTCGTCGCGCATACAGGCCAATTGTCATCGATGTGCAACTGCCGAGCGCAGCCAGGAGCAGATCGTACGGTGACGGCCCAGTGTCTTTTCCACCGGATTCGATTGGCTCGTCGGCGGAAAGCTGATGTGCACCAGCCTGAATCTGTTGCGCGAATCCAGCCGCACCCCCGCGTACAATCACATGCGGATTATTAGAAATTGTCTCAGCCATTATGTGCTAAACGATGACACTATATCGGCGACTGCGCGGCGTCGAACTCAAACCGCCGCGAAACACGATACCCGGAAAGTAGGCATCTTGACTGACTTCCTTCCGCGCAGGGCACACCTCATTTGTATTTCCCCGCTTCTAACTCGCTGACTCGCCCAGCTTGAGTACCTTGCGCACAACTCACCTTAACCCGCATGGAAACGCCGACTGAATCGAACATAAGTCGTGGGAAACGGTTCGCTGATTTTTTCGCGCTCAAACGCAATCTCGTCATCACCCTGATGGCGATTTTCATCATCGGGGCCGGTGAAGAATTGTGGATGCGTTTCGTCCCGAAATATCTCCAGACCCTCGGCGCCAGTGTGTTCGCCATCGGTCTGTATGATGGTTTACGCACTCTGATCAGCGCCATCTACGCTTATCCGGGGGGATTATGGGCCGATCGCTGGGGCCACCGGCGCGCCTTCATCACTTTCAACCTCGTTTCGATCGCCGGTTATGCGCTGGTCCTTGTGATTCCGCATTGGGCAGGTGTCATTGCCGGAATGTTCTTGTTTCTCTCCTGGAGTTGTTTCTCTCTCCCGGCGACTTTCTCTCTCGTCGGCGCCACCGTCGCCGCCGATCGCTACTCAATGGGGATCGGCGTGCAGATGGTGGTCAAACGCCTTCCGATCATGATCGCGCCCGTGATCGGTGGAATTTTGATCGATCATTTCGGTGTCGTACCCGGGGTCCGGATCGCATTAATCATTTCGATCATCCTCTCTGGCATTACTTTTATTGCACTGCGTGAACTGCGCGAAGAGCGAAAAGAAGGTGCAGAGATCGCCCCCGCTCCAGAACGCTGGAGCCTCCTGCAAAGTCTGCGCGGGTTTGATGCCTCGATGTGGTGGCTGTTGTTCAGCGATATTTTAGTCCGTTTCTGCGAGCGAATCCCTTTCGCCTGGGTCGTAATCTTCGCCATGGATTACGCCGGTGCCAACGGTCGCGAGGTAGGCTTGCTCACTACTATTGAAGTTCTGGTCGCAACGTTGTGCATCATACCCAGTTCCTATTTTGCTGACAGATACCGACGCGAACCTTTTGTTGTTGCTACTTTCGTCATGTTCACGCTTTTCCCAGTGGTATTGCTCTTTTCACGGAGCTTTCCGGCGTTGATGTTTGCCTTTTTTATCCGTGGGCTGAAGGAATTCGGCGATACCTCACGCAAGGCACTAATCGTCGCCTACAGCGAACCGGAGCGCCGCGGCCAGATAATCGGCGCCTATTATCTAGTGCGCGACCTGATCGTCAGCGCCGGTGCAATTGTCGGCGCCTATCTTTGGGCCCGCAGCCCGGCCGCCAACTTCCTCGGCGCCGCTGCATTCGGCCTTGCCGGAACACTTATTTACCTGCGGGCAACCCGCCATGAACGCCGCAGAGCGCGTGAGAACGTGAAGTTGGATATTTCTCGAATGCGATTGAAATGATTTTGATCGATTAACGATAAAAGGACGAGTGATGGAAGCCTCTCCTATCATATTAAACGAGGAAGAAGTCCGAAAGCGTTTACGCATGGAGGACTTGATCCCGGCTATGGCCGATGCCTTGCGGGATCTTTCTGCCGGTGCCGTTCTGCAACCGTTGCGAACTGTTCTTTCGATATGTTCGCACAACGGTTTTTTCGGTGTCATGCCCGCTTCCGGCCGCGCGCTCGGAGCCAAGCTGGTGACATTCTATCCGCAAAACCAAAGGATCCCGACGCATCACGCCATGATTTTGCTCTTTCGCCCCGAAACCGGCGAGCCGTTGGCGGTAATGGACGGGCGTCTCATTACCGAAATGCGCACGGCCGCGGTCTCGGCCGCGGCGACGAACCTGCTGGCCCGCACCGACATAAAAACGCTAACGATTCTTGGCTCTGGCGTGCAGGCGCGAAGTCACCTCGACGCATTGCGACTGGTGCGGTCCCTTGGTGAAGTGAGAGTTTGGAGTCCACGTAACGCCGAGCGCTTCGCCCGGGAGTTCAATGTCCACGCCACCCATTCGGCTGAAGAAGCGGTGCGCGGAGCGGATATAATCGTGGTCGCAACCTCAGCAATCACCCCGGTTCTGCACGGTGACTGGCTCGCACCCGGCGTCCACATCAACGCTGTCGGCGCTACGCGACCCAATTGGCGCGAGTTGGATGACGAAGTGCTCCATCGGTCGACTATTTACGTGGAATCACGCGTACCGGCGCTGAAGGAATCCGGCGACGTAATTGCTGCCGACAAGGAATTAGTCGAAATCGGTGAAGTGATCGCTGGGAAACGACGCGGACGAAAATCGGCCGATCAAATCACCCTTTTTAAATCAGTTGGAGTCGCGATAGAAGACATTGTCACCGCAGAATTGGTGCTAAAGGCGAACACTTGAGCCTGCAGGCGCAACCCATCGACACAGCGGCAATACCCTCCGGAACCTCTGGCCAGGGCCACCGTTCAAGATTTCTTGCGCCAGACAACGTCTTCGTTGTTTCGCCGATCGATCAGGGCGTCGACTTTTCCGTCCTTATCGTAGCGGAACAGGATTCGCCCCTCGATTCCTTTGCGGAAAAACAGGTCGGATGTTTCCGGCAGTAATTGATCTTTCTTGCCGTTACGTTCGGCAAACAAGCTGTCACCTTCCGAAAGCACGGTGCGTGTTTGACCAGGGGTCAGCTCATAAGTGCCAACGAAATCAGCAAACTTTTTTGGATCAGCTTTGCCGACCGCGGGATCTTCATAATAACGATGCGCCTGGCTGGCAACAATCTGCCATTTACCATCACGCCGCAGCCAAGTATCAGTGATATGATAACGTGCACTTAGTTTTTGGCCAAAAATTGTCTCTGCTTCGTTAGCGTCGTAGCTGAGAACGGCAATGTTGTCATAGAATCGACTCTGCACATGCTCGAGCTTGATCACGCCAGAGTAACCAGTCGGCAAAGGAGTGATATCGGCGACGAGTTTGTTCTTGTCCATCGTTCGCCCCTTCTCGTCTGAAAAAATGCAATCATCGGCGAAATATTGCTTCCACGGTGCCTGATTACCGGCTGCGACCGCATCGTACAGCTCCTGCGTTCGGCGCACCAATTCCTGTTCGGTAATGGGTGCCTCCTTTTCTGCCGCCAAGGTGATGGTCGAGGCCAATAAAATAATGGCCAGGGACGAAAATCTCATGCCGCCCTCCGCTTTTTTTCCTCTTCTTTCTCGATTCTCTCTTTCTTGTCCACACAATAGCATACCCTGCTTTGGGAATAGCAAAGCCGTCGGCCTTCGCATAGCGCCGACCTGATGCCGGGGTGCGCATGGCAGCATCGGGCAATACGCAGTAATTGCGGGGTCGAACCGGCCGATCAAATGGTATTTGCCGACGACGCGTTGCCAGGCTTCATGTTCGAATCTGGCGAATGATTCCATCACTTGGGCGCTCTAAAAAAATTATCGATTTTTCGTTAGACGTTCTTCCATTTTGGCAAAGACAATGGCAAGGTGGCGGAATGAAGAAACGGCAAGGAGCATATCGCGAGTTTACCAATATCCGAATTTTGCCCAGTGGCTACCAGGTGGCCATCACGCGCAATAAAAAGGAATACAGCAAACATTTCGCCGGACATTCCAAGGATGCATTGAAGGCGGCACATCATTGGCGCGACAAAGTTCTTCGTCTCCTTCCCAATAAGCGCAGCCAGCCAATCCCGTCGCGGATTCTAACCAGGCTCCGTCTGAAGCAACCGGTAGTGGGAGTTTCTCGCTACGGGGCGCGACGGTTCTATTCTGTCACTTACCATGGCGCAAAAGGGAGAACGCGGGTGCGCACCTTTTCCTGGCGCGATCCCAAGGGAGAGTTAGCGGCCTATTCGGCAGCAATAAAATTTCGCCGCAAGAAGACGAAGTTCCGTTAAGAGCGACGGCGAGGCCGCGATCGTTACAAGCGAGTTCGTGTTTCTTAACGAGAAACGCGAAGACCTGATATTGCGATGTATTCCGTTGAAGCCGATGAGTCGAAGCGGCTGTTGGTAATCAGTGCGGCAGGAAAGGTAACAAAGAAAGAAGTGGCCGCAGTAGCGCAACAGGTGCGCGAGATGATGAACGAGATGACGCCCGGATTTCGAGTCCTAACGGACTTTCGGTGGCTCGATCGAATGGAACCGGCTGCGGCGATGCATATCGCGGAAATCATGGATGCGTTTGCGGAGAAGAAAGTGGCAATGGTGGTGCGCGTCGTTCCCGATCCCCACAAGGACATCGGCTTAAACATTCTCTCACAGTTTCATTACGGCCCGAACATTAAGCTCGCCACCTTTGAGTCGTTAGCCGCAGCCTTGTCGATGTTGATGGAAGAAGCGTGATAGCATTACCACGCCTCACGCGCTTCGCCGCCAGAGAAAGTAAACTGGCACGCCCGTCAGGACGATCAGAACGCCAATGCCAGACGTACTTGGCGCCAGATAAGCGAGATCGAGAATTAAAAGCGCTGCCAGCGCGATCGAAACTATTGGCACCAGCGGGTAACCCCAGGTGCGATAGGGTCGTTCCGCTCCTGGGTCTTTGCTGCGCAGGACGATTACCGCTACGACAAGCAGCACGTAAAAAACCAGATCGGCCGAGACGATGTACTCTAACAACTGAGTATAGACATTGCCGAAAGCGCGCTCGCCAGTTTGCGCGCTCGTCGTTACCGTCCGCGGCAGAGTGAGCAGCGACGTCCAGATTGCCTGAACCACCAAGGCAAATGCTGGCACGTGAAATCGATTCGTCGTCCCTACTTTTCGAAAAAATAAATTATCGCGCGCCATCGCGTAATAGACCCGAGCCCCGGCGAGGATTAGCCCGTTGTTGCAACCGAACGTCGAGATCATGATGGCCGCGGCCATCGCAAGCACGCCCGGTATCCCAAAAACCGCCCGCATCATTGCAACAGCAACCCGATTTTGCGGCGCGTTTTGAATCTCCGCTAACGATAAAGTAGCGATATAAGCCACATTCGCCAGCACATAGAGCACGACCACGATTAGGCAGCCATACAGCAACGCGCGCGAAAGATTACGTCCCGGTTCGCGCACTTCGCTGCCGATAAAAGTGACGTTGGTCCACGCGGTCTGTGCGAAGACCGGCCCGACCATCGCTTTCCCAAATAATAACGCGACGGCTAGTCCGCCCACTACGGCGAGTCCTGGTTGTGCGACCTGTGGGCTCCAACCGTTCGCAGGCGCATTCCACCAATGCGAGGCCAGGGCCGCGCAATTCGATTTCCAGCCGAAAAGCAGCCCAATGACGATAACACCCAATAGCGCCACTGTTTTGGTAAAGGTGAAACTGTTTTGAACGATCCTGCCAACACGAAGTCCGCGCGTGTTCAAAAAGGTGAGAAACACGATCAAGAGAATTGCGACCAATTGCTCGCTCGAAAGACTGAGCGCGTAGCCCGGCACCACGATGATCGGCGCGATCAGGTAGTGTTCGCCAGCAATTGCTGGTACAAAAACGCCGAGGAATCGTCCGAATGCGATCGCAACCGCTGCGATCGTTCCGGTTTGCACAACAAGAAACAGGGTCCAGCCAAATAAAAATCCGAGCGCTGGCCCGTAAGCTTCTCGCAGAAAAACATAAACGCCGCCTGCCCGCGGCATCATCGTAGCCAATTCCGCACAACAGAGTGCCCCTGTAATTGTCAGCAATCCTGCGACGACCCACGTCAGCAACAACCAGCCCGGAGCGCCAATCAGTCGCGAGGATTCGGCCGACACGATAAAAATGCCCGATCCAATCATCGAGCCCATCACTATCATGGTGGCGTCGAGGAGGCCGAGACTGCGGACGAGCCGGGTTTCTTTGTGACTATCCGTCTTCTCGGTCATGAATCACAACAATGACGAAAAGCGAATAACGAACCCGGCACTAATGATGAAGCCCGAAGCTGATGAAACTTTCTCTCTCAATCCTCGTTTTCAATTTCATCATTCGTCATTTCATTGTTGTCGTTCGCTGGGGAGCCCGAATTTCTACACCCTCTTTCTCCAATCGCATCCGCAACGTGCGGGCGAATTTAACCGCCCCCGGCGTGTCGCCGTGCAGACAAATCGTTTCAGGGCGTACGGCTACATCGCGGCCGTCGATGGCGCGAATCTTTCCTTCCTTTAACATCCGCACGACTCTTTCCGCCGCCTCCCCAGGATCGCGCAGAAGTGCGTCTGGCCTGGTTCGCGAAACAAGCGTCCCGTCGCCGTTGTAGTTGCGATCGGCAAAGACTTCCGAGGCAGTTTGCAGCCCCAATTCCTGCGCCGCCTTAAACAACTCCGTCTCGGCAGGGGCAAATAGAATTGCAGCCTTATCTACAGCCAGCACTCCATGCGCAATCGCATCGGACAGCTCCCGGTCGCGTACCGCCATATTGTAGAGGGCGCCATGCGGCTTGACGTGGTTCATCTTCAGTCCCGCTGCCGCGCACAGGGCTTGAAAAGCACCAACCTGGTAGGCCACCAGCGCGTAAACTTCCGCCCCGCTAACCTGCATTTCAGTGCGCCCGAAATTCTTGCGATCGTCGAGACTGGGATGCGCTCCCACTGCCACTTCTTTTTCTTTTGCCACGCGAATGGAATTAAAAATCCCGGCTGGATTGCCCGCATGAAATCCACAGGCAATGTTGGCCGAACTAACGAGACTCAGGATTTCGTCGTCGTGACCAGCGCCTTCACCCAGATCTGAATTCAGGTCAACTTTCATCCGAAACGCGCCTCCAATCCGGCGCGAAAAAGCACGATCTCACGCTCGCGTTCTCGTAAAAGTTGACGCGCCTCCTCCAACTCGATCAATTCAAAGCGAACTTCGTCGAGGGGTTGTAGTTGCGCTGCGTAGCCCAGATCGACCGTGATCACGTGTGCGATTTTCGGGTAACCCCCGATGGTCTGGCAACCCTGAAGTAGGACCACCGGAGCTCCATTCGGAGGAAGCTGGACTGTTCCTGGCGTAACCGCTTCGGAAACAAGCTCGCGCCGGCTGGCCGGCGCAATCTCTTCGCCCTCCAATCGCAAGCCCATTCGGTCCGAATTTATCCCCACGCGAAACATCTGCGTCAGCAAATTGGCTCCGATATCTTCATCCCAATTCTTGCCGCGAATAATGCGAAGATGGGTCCCGCGTCCGACGAATCGCGGCGCGCTCCAATCAGAAACACGGTTGGGAATTTCATCGCGCACGCGCGCACACAATGCCGATTCCACCCCCAGCGGCAACTCATCGCCATCGCGCAGCACACGGCCTTCCCACCCACCAAAATGCGCGCGCAAATCCGTCGATCGGCTTCCCAGAATTTCGGCAACATTGATGCCGCCGGAAATTGCCAGCCAGGCGCGGCCACCGCGTTTGGGTGAAGCCTCAATGATTCCACCAGCCGAAACGCGCGCGCAGTGTAGAATGGGGACCAGCTGACCTTCAACTTGAATCTCGAATTCGCCACCAGACCAGCCGATTAATCGCTCGCTGTCAATTTGTAACCGGATGCGCCCACTGGAAATTTCGAGACCGGCCGTGCTTTCACAATTCCCAACCAAAAGATTAGACAATCGCAAAGAAGTCGAATCGAGCGCACCACCCGGCGTGACGCCGAACTTCCGCAGGCCGGAGCGGCCACAGTCTTGCACCGTCGTCTGAAATCCCGCAGAGAGAACTGTGATCACGGAATCTCCCTTTTGGTAGAGCGAGACTCAGTCGAGCCTGTATTCGACCTCATGGCCACACAGAGTGTCGCCCTACCAATTGTCATTTTTCGCAGGCCTCGAATTCTTCCCGCGTGATTCTGCGAAAACGAATCCTGTCGCCCGGCCGCAAGAGCGTTGGCGGGCTTTCGTTTACCCGAAACAACTGCAACGGGGTGCGACCAAGCACATTCCAGCCTCCCGGAGATTCCAGCGGGTAAACCCCGGCTTGAGCATTGGCGATCGCGACCGAGCCGGCCGAGACTTTCGTGCGCGGACTCTCCAAACGGGGCACGCGTAATTGTTCCGGCAGACCGGCCAGAAAAGGAAAACCGGGCATGAACCCAATGCAGGCTACTGTGTATTCGGCGGAAGAATGCAATGCCACTATCGCGTCAGGAGTCAGGGACGTGTGATTTGCGACGCGCTTTAGATCGAGCGCGAATTCTTCGTCATAGCAAACCGGAATCGCGACCGGTCGTTTCTTTCTGAACACACGAACGCCAGCCGATGTAATCAGGGCCCGAATCTTGTCTTCAATGTCAGACTCGACTTGGGTGAGATCAAAGAAAACGGCTACCGATTCGTAAGAGGAAGTGACGTCGACTACCCCAGGAAGTTTTGCCCCTTCGATCGTCGCGGCTGCAGAAAGAACGCGCGACAAAAGGCCACCGGAGTCCGAAATTTCATCCGCCACACTAATGATCAGCGCGGAGTCTCCCAAGGCGTCGATTTTCATGTGTTCGGTTTGTCATTCCGAGCGAAGGCAAGCAGAGATGCAACCCTGTGAGAATCCGCAAATCTCTACTTCTGTTCCGCCTGAATCTCGATTGTCGGTGTAACGTTATCACTAATTCCGGAGATCGATTCGGTCGCGTTGCCAAATGTGAGTCCGAAATCTTTGCGGTTGATCGGATCGGTGGTCACGATCCAACGAGTATGTGCGGGGAGTGAATCCCCACTTGCCGGAGTTGCCAATTTCACATGCAACGTCATGGGCCTGGTGACCCCGCGCATGGTGAAGTCGCCCAAGATATCGCCACGGTTTTCGCCGGTTTGTTTTACATTGCGACTCTTGAAGATGATCTCGGGGAATTTACCGGCGTCGAAGAATTCCGAGCTAAGCAAATGTTGGTCGCGCTTCTTGATTTTGGTATCAATGCTTCCGACGGAAATGCGGGCAAGCACGGACGAACGTTCCGGATGTTCGCGGTCCACTTCAATCGTGCCGCTAAATCGATGGAAATCGCCGCGTACCGTGCTGACGAATTGACGAATGGTAAAAGCGATCTGTGAATGGCCACTATCGATTTTGTAGGTTTCGGCAGATGCAGTAAGCGCAGGCAACAGCAATAGAAGAAGAAGACAGCGGCTTTTCATGCGTCATCCTTATCGCGGGTGAGCGATTTGAGCAACGTAACCCGTGAGGATGGCAGCCTGCCAAACAGATGTCCCAACGCTACAGCCGCAGTCGGCTTCGCGCCCTGAACACCCGTGATGCGCGCAAGTTCGGACTCGAAATGCGTCAGCGCGCGCTGATCCGGATTGTGTTCATTCAGGTAGGCGAAGGCGCGCTGAAGCAAACGGAAAATTTCGGGTTCGTGATGTTCCGTTTCGGTGCAAACTTCAATTAATTCGACGAAATACGACGCCGCCTGCGTTCGTCTATGATCATTTCGAATTCCCGGGAATGGGTTAACCACCACGGCCTCACGCAAGGTATGCAAATTTGATCTCCGGCTTTTCGCGATCGATATCTCCGCTTCGAAAAATAAATCGAGCCGGCCGCGGAAAGGGCTTCTCGGTCGTCGCGCCCCGTGAGCAACCGTTTGAATTACGCCCAGGGAATCGGTGCACCAGGAGACGATGAGGCTGGTGTCGCTCAATTTTCGTTTGCGAAGCAATATTCCGCGAGTGCTCGTGTTCACCCTTCAAATCCCGAACTAGACAGAATTAACAGGATTAACAAGATTGGAAGCAGTCTCTCTTCAAATCCTGCATATCCTGTTAACCCTGTCTGCTGCATCCATGCGAAAGCGTAAGATTGGCTCGCTCGAAGTGTCCGTCGTCGGACTTGGCTGCAACAATTTCGGGTGGCGGATCGATGCCGAAGCGAGCGCGAAGGTCACAGACACAGCCATTGAATCGGGCGTCACGTTTTTCGATACCGCCGATCGTTACGGCAAAGGGCAAAGCGAAGATTTTTTGGGGCGCGCACTCGGCAAGCGACGCGATCAAATTATTCTGGCGACGAAGTTCGGTATGGAAATGGAGAAAGGCCAGCAGGGCGCATCACCGAAATATGTCCGGGAAGCAGTCGACGCGAGTTTGCGACGACTGCGGACGGATCGGATTGATCTCTATCAATTACATCAGCCCGACCCGAAGACACCGATCGCTGATACACTGTGCGCACTCGACGAACTCGTGCGCGCGGGAAAAATACGTGAGATCGGTTGCTCCAATTTTTCCGTTGCCCAGATACGGGAAGCGGCGGCGGATGCCTCGCAAGGCCGTGCCCAATTCGTTAGCGTTCAAAATGAATTTAGTCTTTTCCATCGCGAGCCGGAAACAAACGGGGTGCTAATGGAATGTGAAAGGCGTCGGCTGGCATTCCTCCCATATTTCCCGTTAGCGAGTGGGTTGCTCACCGGAAAGTATCGCAAGGGCAAGAAGTTGCCGGAGGGAACTCGGGCGGCGGATGGTTGGGGACCCAAAGTTTTTACGGAGCAAAACCTGGCGATCGTTGAGTCGCTTATCAAATTCGCCCAATCGAAGGGCCATAGCATTCTCGACTTGGCATTTTCCTGGTTGCTTTCGCATACGCCGGTTGCGTCGGTAATCGCTGGTGCAAGCAAGCCCGAACAAATTCGAGCAAATGCAAAAGCTGCGGATTGGCGACTGACTGCGAGTGATCTCGCGCAGATCGATCAGATTATGACTGGCTAGCGCGCGTGGGGTCTACAGAAACTGCACGCATTCCTGAGGACCTTACCGGACGTGCAAGACGTATCCCGGTCGGCGAAGTCAGTTGGCGAACGACTTTTCGCGCGCTACGGCATCGCAATTACCGGCTATTTTTCTACGGCCAGCTCGTCTCCCTCATCGGCACATGGTTGCAACAAACCGCAATGAGCTGGTTCGTTTACGAGATTACT
>DATELT010000238.1:0-8134 GCA_035276245.1 Chthoniobacterales bacterium | reverse complement strand
GGACTTTCCCGACGCCGCCTTCGCTTAATTCCAAACATCCCATCTCACGCGATCGCTCTCCGGCCCGGTGTAGCTCTCAAGTAATTGAACGACAGCATTTCGATCCCAATCTTGAAACTCCCGACTGACACGCTCCAGTATCCGCTGCTCCATTCCCACCTATAGCCGGGATCTGCGGTCCCGGCCAATTCTTCTACGCTTTTCGCAGGACCCCGACCGATTGGCCCAGATTACCCAGCGATTTCATTACCGTTCCGTTTTCCCACTCAATCTCTTCCGGAATCGGAAAGTGCCCCTTGTCGCCATCGAAAAATGATTCCACCAGCAGTCCACTATGGCTTGCCCACGCCGCGAGCCCATCGCGATCGACAAATTGCGTTAGCGGTCCGCCGGGTTTTGCTCTGAGCGACATTTTGAACGTTTCCCAGTGGCAGGGAATTCGAAACTCCAGGAATGATAGGACGGCTCGCCCGCCTGGTTTCAAGCAGCGCGCTGCCTCTTGGATATATTGAAAACTTTCCTCATGGGTGGTGTGGGTGAGAACGGAGAAGAACGTGATGAAATCGGCCACATTGTCCGGACATGGGATGCGGATGTCTTCAACCAGACAGAATTCCCAATCATTTCGGCCGGCCAACGCCTTAGCCGACTCAAGCAATCGCGGAACGACATCGGTTCCCACGTAGCGAATGCTCTTATCGCCTGCGAGCTGCTGGGCCAGTCGCCCGCTGCCACAACCGACATCGATGACAAGATGTCCGCCGCTTAGTCCCAGCGAGCGCAGCAGGTAATACTCGAGTTTACCGACCGCATCGAATTCACCGCCGACCGCAAGCCGCATCGCTTCGTCTTTACAATCGACGTGTTGTTCCAGTCTCCGAACGTGATCGATATAAGCTTGATTGCGGGAGTTCTCTGGCATCGCAATAACGTGGCAAGAACAATGTGACCCAAGACCGGTATGCCTGCCAGTTCAGTGGTTTGCTGCGGAATCATTTATCGCGCTTAGGCTACAGTGCCGCTGATTGAAATTTCCGCCAGCCTGGGTAACTGACGTCTCACAGTCGTCTAATCTTTACCATAAAAGCGAACTTCCGCGTTCATATAGCCCGCCAGGAAAGAGTTGCAGCGAGGCGCTGCAGCGGCGTTCTATGACCGCCGTTTCAATTGTAAAGTTCGATTCGTTACAGCACACTAGCTTTGGCGCGTCTTTCCGCCGATCGAAAATAGCATGGAAGAAACCAACGCCAGCGCTATTACTCACCATCCCGTGCCTGCGCAGTGGGGGCGCAGCTTTTTTATCGCACTGCTTCCGGTCTTTGCAGTTTTTCTCGGCGGCGCGACTAGCAAGTGGGCCGAAGGCATCGTTGTGGCCTTACTGGGTCTCTTCCTGATCTTCCAACCGCCACGGCGCTCCTTGGGCTGGAAGATTAACACCGTCTTTGTTGCCTTCGCGCTCTGCGGCCTGGTCAGTTTTCTTCAGCAAGCCTGGTTTTTAACGCCTGATTGGCGGACCGCACTGCAAAACGACTTCGGGATAAAATTGTCCGCTACCGTTACTCCTCAACCGTGGGTCACGTTCGGTTGCTTCGCTAGTCTCGTCGCCGCTCTATGCTGGCTCTATCGCGTCTCGGCCCAGGAACTGGAATTGCGTGTCGCGCGTTTCCAGCTGCGACTTTTCGCTGCCGGGATTGTCGCGATCGCCGCGCTTAGCATCCTGCTGTACCTTACGCACCAATCCATCCCGTTCTGGAGAAATGAGCGCAATTTCGGCCCTTTTCTGAATCGCAACCAAACCGCCGATCTCTTCGGCGTCACTTCCGTTCTCATCCTCGCCTCTGGCCAGGATGACATCCGGCACGGCCGCAAACGCTGGGTCTTCTGGACCATCGCCCTTGCTATCGTGATTGCCGCGATCTGCCTCAATTTTTCCCGTGCCGGTATTCTCATTCTGGTCGCTTCGAGCGCAATCTGGATCGCGACCGTAGCATTGCGTCTGGGCGCCCCAGCCCGCGCTGGCGCTGCCGGCCGCATCGCGTTAGCGCTTTCGTTTCTTCTGATTCTCGTTAGCGCACTCCTGCTTGCGGGCGCACCTATCTTGGAGCGTTTTCATTTGCAAAAATTCGCGGGCAGCGATTTTCCGGCCGATTTTCGATGGTTGATTTTCCAGGACGCCTGGCAGTTGATTCGCTCCTCACCGTGGGTTGGCATTGGGTTGGGTAATTTCGAATCTGTTTTTGCCATCTTTCGTGATGCTTCGCACGGCAGCTCCCGTTCGCTTCATCCCGAGAGCGACTGGCTTTGGGTTTGGTCGGAGATGGGATGGTTGGCCATTCCTCTTATTATCGTCGGCGCTGTCTTGTTGATCCGGCGCGTTGCTCCGCTGGAGGTCGGCACGAACCAGCGCTTCCGTCTCGCTGCCTTGATCGGCGCCCTCATGTTTGCCCTGCATGGCCTGGTTGATGTTTCGGGACATCGCGTGGGAACGGCCTATTCAGCATTGTTCTTATTCGGACTTTCTTTGCACCGGCCAACGAAGTTGCTGTGCTCGAAAATTACGGAATGGAGTTTCCGGGTTCTCGGACTTGCCCTTTTCGCGACCGGCCTTTCCTGGGCGATTGCGTGGCGCTCGATGGCGATGTTGCCGGGCGCGGTTGGTGCCAACAATGCCAAGCAACTCGCCGTCGTCGCCAGTCGAGGCCATAATTTTGGCGAAGCGATCAACCTGACGACGCGAGCGCTGAATTGGGCACCGCTCGATTGGGAATTATATTATTTGCGCGGTGCAGCTGAGGTTGGGCAAGGCGATGGGGAGCAGAAGGCGCTCGACGATTTTCGCCGGGCGCGATTTCTGGAGCCGAATTCCGAGTCGTTGCCGTTCCAGGAAGGTTTCGTCTGGCTCCGAACCAGGCCGGACCTGGCGGAAATGGCATGGCGCGAAGCTCTGCGCCGCGCCGGAACACAACGCAAGGATGCATTTCGCAACATTATGTTTACCGCGGACCTGCGCGATCCCACTGCGCGCCCGATTATCCGCCGGCTTGCTTTCAGCGAACACGACCTGGCGCTCGTCTATTTCGAACAATTGAACGCACAGGAATTTAGGCCGGCTTTCAGCAAATTTTTCGATGCCGATCCGGACTTGACTGCGATGACACCGGAGCAAAAACGCGAGTTTTTCCAACTTTGGGACAGCCGCGGCGACATCAACGCACTGGTGGGCGTGGTGAATAAACATCCCGAGTGGTTGCAATATACCTGGCGTTCGGTTGCCAAATATCGAGCAAGCTCGGGTGATTTCCGTGGTGCCTGCGAATTGATGGAGAAATATGATAGCAAACCTGTTTTGCCGCCGGAAGAAACGGGCCAGTCAATCGAACGTTTGCGCGACCGGGTATATCGCGGCACCAACGATTTCTCCGCTGCCTATTCGCTCTATCGCCAGCAACTGAGTCACGGGTCGATTGACGACGCACTTGCCACCATTCGGCACTTCACCTTTAACAGGAATCCGCCCGTCTATTTCTATTTGTTGGAGGCCCAGGCGTGGGCGGCAAAAAATAATTGGGAAAAATCCTGGAACGCGTGGACTAAATTCGATGAAGTGAAGCCGAAGTGATACTGGTCGCCTGCGTTCTATTGGTGATCAAAGGCCTTGTGCTGCCGCACTGCCTGATGCCCTGCGGTCGATGAAACTGACATCGCGTACGTGATAAACCCGCTCTGAGTTAACTGAAAAACAGGTCGTCCCCGAATCCCACGAATGTGGGAGCGAGGGATGTCCTTGAAGTTATCCTAAAGCTCGCGTCCCGCGGTTCCCCGGCTTCGCTCCGGATAGCCTCCGTTAGTTTATTTTGCGAGCGCGGCTTGCGCGGCAGCGAGACGCGCGATTGGGACGCGGAAGGGACTGCAACTGACATAGTCGAGGCCGAGGCGGTGACAGAATTTTACCGAATCCGGATCGCCTCCGTGTTCGCCGCAAATGCCGAGCTTGATTTTGGGTCGCGTCTCGCGGCCTTTGTCGATCGCGATTTGCATCAATTGGCCGACACCGTTTTGATCGATCGTGGCAAACGGATTTCGCTTCACGATTTCTAACTCCGCGTAATGCGGTAAAAACGAGCCGCTGTCGTCGCGACTCATCCCGAGCGCAGTCTGAGTGAGATCATTCGTGCCGAAGCTGAAAAACTCCGCTGTTTCGGCGATCTCATCCGCGGTCAACGCGCCGCGCGGCACTTCAATCATGGTGCCGACCAAGTAATTCAGTTTCACTTTTTTCTCGGCCTGCACTTCCTGCGCGACGCGATGCACGATTTCGACCTGCAAGTCGAGTTCTCGTTTAAAACTCACCAGCGGAATCATCACTTCCGGATTTACTTTGATCCCGCTCTTCTGCACTTCCGCCGCCGCTTCGAAAATCGCGCGGGCCTGCATCTCCGTTACTTCGGGGAAAGAAATTCCAAGTCGACACCCGCGATGACCGAGCATCGGGTTCTGTTCGTGTAACTCATGGACGCGCCGCGCGATTTCGTCCGAGCTCACGCCGATCTTGTCCGCCAGCGCGCTTTGGGCGGCGTGATCCTGCGGCAGAAATTCGTGCAAAGGAGGATCGAGCAGACGAATCGTGGCCGGTCTTCCTTTGAGCGCCTTGAAAATGCCGACGAAATCGCCCTTTTGGTATGGCAACAATTTTGCCAGCGCTTTTTGCCGATCGTCCACTTTACGCGCCAGGATCATTTCGCGCATGGCATCAATGCGATCGCCTTCGAAAAACATGTGTTCAGTCCGGCAAAGACCAATGCCGCTGGCGCCGAATGCGACTGCATTTTCCACCTGCTCCGGCGTGTCGGCGTTAGTCCGCACACTCATTCGGGTGACTTTGGCGCACCAATTCATCAGCCGATTGAAATTGCGATACGTCTCGGCCTTCTGCGCGATCTTATCGCCATGGAGCAATCCTTGGATGATTTCCGATGGGGCGTTCCGCAATCGATCTGCGTAAACCGTCCCGCTCGTCCCGTCGATCGAAAGGTAATCGTCGCCTTCGCGGAACAAGGTGCCGTTCACCGACATCGTTTTCGTGCGGTAATCGATGTTCAGCCCCGAGGCGCCGCAAATGCATACTTTACCCATTTGCCGTGCGACCAATGCCGCGTGCGAACTAACACCCCCGCGAGCGGTCAGAATTCCTTCGGCCGCAATCATGCCACGCAAATCTTCCGGGGACGTCTCGACCCGTACGAGTAACACCTTTTCGCCTTTGTGCGCGGCGGCCGCGGCGCGATCGGCGTTGAAATAAACTTTGCCCGTCGCCGCGCCAGGCCCGGCCGGAAGGCCACTGGCGATCGCCTTCGCGCTCTTGAGCGCGTTGCGGTCGAATACCGGTGCCAGCACCTGGTCGAGCTGATCGGCCGGCACCCGCATGATCGCGGTTTTCCACTCAATTAATTTCTCGCGCACCATGTCGCAGGCGAACTTCACTGCCGCCACGCCCGTGCGTTTCCCGTTGCGGGTTTGCAGCATGAAAACCTTGCCGTCCTGAATGGTGAATTCGAAATCCTGCACATCCTTGAAATGCGCCTCGAGGACATGCCGGATCCGCTCCAACTCGACCAGCGCTTTGGGCAGATGTTTTCTTAAATCCGCGACCGGTTCCGGCGTGCGGACGCCAGCGACAACATCTTCGCCCTGGGCGTTGATCAAAAACTCGCCGTAGAACACTTTCTCGCCGGTAGCAGGATCGCGGGTGAAAGCGACGCCGGAACCGGAGTTGGCGCCGGTGTTACCGAAGACCATTGCCTGCACGTTCACCGCTGTGCCCCATTCCTGAGGAATGTTGTATTTCCGGCGATAAACGATGGCGCGATCGTTCATCCACGACCCGAACACAGCGCCGATCGATCCGTAGAGTTGTTCCCAAGGATCGTTGGGAAATTGTTTACCGGTCCGCTCTTTCACCAGCTTTTTGAAACGCGCGACTAGCTCTTTCATGTCGCTCACGCTCAATTTGGTATCGTCGACATCCTCGTGATGGCGCTCGTGCTTGAGCTCGTGGATCACTGTCTCGAACGGCTCATGATCTTCGTCAGGACGTTTTTGCACACCCATGACCACGTCGCCATACATTTGGATAAAGCGCCGGTAACAATCCCACGCGAAACGCTCGTTGTTTGTCGCTTTCGCCACCGCAATCACGGTCTCATCGTTCAGGCCAAGATTGAGAATGGTATCCATCATTCCCGGCATGGAATCGCGCGCCCCTGACCGGACCGCCACCAGCAAAGGCATCGCCTTGGTGTCGCCGAAGGTCGTATCCATGATCCGTTCCATCCGGCGAATCCCTTCTTCCACCTGTGACCGCATCGCCGAGGGATAGCCGCGGTGATGCGCATAGAAATAAGTGCAAACTTCCGTCGAAATCGTGAATCCTGGCGGCACGGGCAGACCGATTCGGGTCATTTCCGCCAGGTTCGCGCCTTTGCCGCCGAGCAGCCCTTTCATTGATCCGTTCCCGTCGGCTTTACCTTCGCCGAAGTAATAAACAGACTTTGCGGCTTTGCCCCGCCTCGGCGAGTCCGTCCGATGGCGGACCTTCGCGGCGGCTCTTTGTTTTGTCCGAGGGGCAGAAGTCGGCCGGGCAGCGGAGCGGCGGGAAGCAGTAGATTTTCGAGCCATGAAAAGCAGAGATTGTGACCGGAGCGCGGCAAAATAGTTCCGCGACTCGACGTGTCAACGCGCTCGCAGCGACGTTTCGATTCGCGTCGTGCGGAGTCTTATACCGGTGCCTGCTCGGTAGCGGCAAGCACGTCGTCGATGGCAGCAGTGAACTCGGTCATTCCGGTGCTCGGAACGATGATGGTATTTCGCCGGCCATGGGCTTCCTCGGTAATGCGAAGGAATCTCCCTCGATCGTTTTCACGGAACTCCACGTAGAAGTGCTTCCGTTCGATCTGAACTTCCTTCGTTTCGATAATATTGTCCATGTCGGGCGGGAGTTTGGCAGGCTGCCGGGTTTTGTGGAAGCAAAAAATTCACATAAATTTCACGACCCAAAAGGCTAATATCGGCCGCCGGCTTGGTCACCGGCGGCGTTTGCGCGTTGTCCGGACCCGGCCAGGACTCAGATCAGCGATCGCAAAGTCAATTTGTCGCTTAAATTGATCTACCCGGGCGACATGGACGCGCAATTTATCGCCAACAGCGAAGCGGCGACGGCGTTGCCGTCCGACAAAACGGCGCTGGCTCGCCGAAAATACATAAAAGTCATCCGCCAGGGTCGAGACATGGATCAAGCCGGTCAGCAAAATCTCTGGCAGTTCGACCAAGAGACCGTAGTTGCGGACATCGATTACAACGGCGTCGAATATCTGCGGATCGCGGGCCTGCAACTGTAATTCGAAAAATTCCAGCTTTTTCATTTTTACGGCATCGATTTCGGCTTCGGCGGCGTTCCGTTCCGTGTCCGAAATGTGATCGGCGATGGCCGAGAGCTGCGAGCTCGCCCGTGAACGTCGGCGCGAGATATCGCGATCGGCTAACGCGCGATGGACTTCGAGATCGGCATACCGACGGATCGGGCTGGTGAAATGGGCATAGTTGGCTTTAGCCAGACCATAATGACCCAGCGGCGCAGTGGAGTAATGCGCGCGCTTCAGGCTCTTGAGCAGCGCAATCTTGAGCGGATGCTCTTCCGCGGTTCCCCGAATCGTTGCCAGTAGTTTTTGCACCTCGCCACGGTGCGTCAAATCACCGACCCGAATTCCGTGGGCCAGCACAAACTCACGAAATTCGCCCAGTCGCTCCGCTTCAGGATTTTCGTGCACGCGGTAGATCGTCGGGATTCCGCGGTCTTTCAGTTCCCGCGCCACCGCTTCGTTTGCCGCGAGCATGAATTCCTCAATTAATTGATGCGACTCGTCATTCTCGACTCGCTCAAATCGAATCGGCTTCCCCTTTTTATCGACCGCCACCTTTACCTCCGGCATGTCCAGATCGAGGGAACCATGTTCGAAGCGTTTTCTGCGCAACAACGCGGCCAGCTTCCACGCATTGTGCAACCGTTCGCTTAGCTCGTCGCGCGCCGAACTTTTTAAAATTGCGAAAGCCTGTTTGTAAGTGAGCCGATGTGCGCTGC